>NZ_JBQQOC010000004.1:0-165758 GCF_052264515.1 Candidatus Corynebacterium faecigallinarum | reverse complement strand
GGCTCGTCGAGGGAGAACCTCGGGTTGTTGTCGCTGAAAAGCGGGCCCCAGAGGTTTCGTTGCGGAGAAACCACGGGGTCACTAGCCAGAAACACCCCTCCACCACACTGAGGCCCATGACATCCTCAGTGACCTCAACCCCGGTCGGAGTGACGGTGACGCAGTTCAACGCCATGGAGGCGTCCGAACTTGTCGACCAGCTGACCGGACTCTTCGCCAGCCGCGACCTCGCCACCGCCGTGGCCGCCGCCCGCCCCATCGCCACCATCGACGCTCTCTGTGGTGCGGCATCCGTTCTGCTTCACGAGCAGGACGACGAGACCGTCCTCGAGTCCGTCAACGCCCACCCGCCGATCGGCGGAACGGTCGAGTCCGGCTCCCGCTCGGCAGCGGAACAGGCCACTGCCGCCGAGGACCAGGGTGAGAACGGTGAGATGACCTCCATCCGTAATCTGCAACCCGCCTACCGGGAGAAGTTCGGCTGGAACTTCCTCGTCCGGGCCGCAGGGAAGGACTCCCGGCAGATCCTCGACAACCTCGTCGTGCGCCTGGCCCACGAGCCCGAGGAGGAGTGGCCGTTCGTCCTCCGCCACCTCGACGCCATCAATCAACTGCGTCTGCGCGGATTCGTCACCGAGGACGACGGCACGGTGCGTGAGGCCAGCGGAGTCAGCGAGGTGACGACATGAGCCTGTCCACCCACGTCCTGAACACCACCACCGGTCTGCCCGCCGCCGGGCTGGCGTTCGCGCTGTTCAGCGCAGTCTCCAACGCAGCGTCCGACAGTACGTCCGACACGGCACCCGCCATCGAGACCGGTACCACCGACGCCGACGGCCGCTACCGCTTCACCACTCCGCTGGATCCCGGGACGTACCGGATCCGGTTCGCCACCGCCGACTACTTCGATGGCGCAGCGACGCTGTACCCGTACGTCGACATCACCTTCACCATCAGCGACGAGCGCGGCGGGGCCCATGGGCACCTGCACATCCCACTCCTGCTCTCGCCCTACGGATACTCGACCTACCAAGGGAGCTGACCGGCCATGACCACAGACAACACACCCACCCCAGAAGCATCGGAAACCGGAGACGCAACCTGCCCTCCGGAACCATCGGCGCCGTCGCCGCAGACGGCACCCACCCGGTCGACCAGCGACCACCGCTGTTCCGCACCTTCATCCTCAGACCACAGCATGTCCTGGCGATGTACGCCGGGGCGATCGCCGTGCCGCTCATCGTCGGCGGGGCGCTGGTCGCCGCCGGCGAGTTCGAGGCGGAGCACATGCACCACCTCATCGTCGCCGACCTTTTCGTCGCCGGTATCGCCTCAGTCATCCAGTCCCTCGGCTTCTGGCGATTCGGCTCCCGCCTGCCGCTGATCCAGGGCGTGTCCTTCGTCTCGGTCGCACCGATGATCGCCATCGGCTCGGAGCACGGCATCACCGCGATCTACGGTTCGGTCATCGCCACCGGTATCGTGATGATGCTGGTCGCACCGTTCTTCGCCAAGGTCGTGAAGTACTTCCCGCCGCTGGTCATCGGCACGATCATCACCGTCGTCGGACTGTCGCTGCTGGCCGTGGCGGCCGGTTGGCTGTTCAACCAGAATGGCCCGGAGAGTGAGCAGGGCACCGTCGAGAACTTCCTGCTCGCCCTGGTCACCCTCATCGCCGTGGTCTGCATCCACCGCTTCGCCCCGCTGGCCTGGAAGTCGATGGCGGTGCTGGGTGGCATCGTGATCGGTACAGTCATCGGCCTGGCTGTCGGTGCGTCCGACTTCTCCGCCGTGGGGGACGCCGACTGGTTCGGCGTGCCAGCACCGTTCCAGTTCGGCGTGCCGACCTTCGAGATCATCTCGATCCTCACCATGGTCCTCGTCGGCCTGGTCATCATGACCGAAACCGCGGGCGACATCGTCGCCGTCGGCGACATCACCGGACGCCGCGCCACCGGACGCACCCTCGCCGACGGCCTGCGTGCGGACGGACTGGCCACCATGCTCGGCGGCGTCTTCAACACCTTCCCGTACTCGGCCTTCGCCCAGAACGTCGGCCTGGTGTCGTTGTCCCGTGTCGCCAGCCGCTACGTGGTCACCGCCGCCGGCCTCATTCTCATCGTCCTCGGCCTGCTGCCGAAGGTCGGTGAGATCGCCACCGGTATCCCGCAGCCGGTGTTGGGCGGTATCGCATTGTTCGGCATGGTCGTGGCGTCCGGAATCAGGACGCTGTACACCGTGACCTGGAACGAAACCCGTGCATTGATCGTCGGTGTGTCCATCGCGCTGGCGATGCTGCCGACCGCGTTCGAGGGGATCTACGCGAACCTGCCGACCGAGTTGGAGATGATCCTGGACAGCGGCATCACCGTGGGTGCGGTGGCCGTCATCCTGTTGAACCTGCTGCTGAACCGTGAAGGGAACGGGCACTTGGCTGAGCCTGTGGCCACCGAGGCCGACAGCGGGGCCGACAGTGGCCGGGACGCCGCTGAGGCTGAGCTTGTCGCCGGTCTCGACGCCATGCAGACCGTCGAGGTCGAGGACGTGACCGCCCCTGAGGGTGCCACGGCGTCAGTGGCGGTGAGCGGGCCCCGCGTGTAACCGCACCACTCCGGCCGTCGCTGCCCCTGCCCCGTCGCTGCCCCTGCCCCTGCCCCGTCGCTGTCGCGGTCGCAGGCCAGGGACGGCCCCCTCAGCTCGGCCACCGCTTTTCTGCTTTTGCGCTGCATTTTCGGGACTATCGTGCCACGAAAAGGTCGAAAAGTACGCGCAAATGCAGTTCCAGGCCGTTGACTGGAGTCATCTGCCCCACGTATCCAGGAGCGTCCCCGACCCGTCCCTGACCACCCCACGAGGAGTACCACCCACCCATGACCGAGCAGCCCGGCCCGCGCGACACCGGGTCGACCGGAACGACCGGGTCCACCGGCACGACCGGAACGACCATCGTCCTCGGGCACGTCGTCACCCCGGCGTCGCAGACCTCGTCACAGACCCCGGGCCCGACCCACCTCGACATCCCGGACGGTGCCGTCGCCTACGCCGGGGGCACCATCCAGGCGGTCGGCGCCGCCGACGACGTCCGTGCGTCCTATCCGGACGCCGCCATCGTCGACGAGGGTGACCGGCTGATCGTGCCGGGGTTCGTGGACGCGCACGTCCACTTCCCGCAGGTGGACATGATCGCCTCACCAGGGCTCGAGCTGCTCGACTGGCTCGAGAACTACACTTTCCCCACCGAGGCCCGGTTCGCCGACGCCGCCCACGCCGACGCCACCGCGGATTTCTTCACCGACCAGCTCATCGCCAATGGTGTGACCACCGCCTGCGTCTACTCCACGGTCCACCCGGAAAGCGTGGAGGCATTGTTCCGCCGGGCTCTCGAGAATAACCTGCGGATCATCTCCGGCAAGGTCTGTATGGACCGTAATGCGCCCGAGGCGCTGCTCGACACCCCGGATTCCGCCGTCGCCGACAGCGTCGACCTGCTGGAACGCTGGCACCAGGTGGGGCGGTTGGAGTACGCGATCACCCCGCGTTTCGCCCCGACATCGTCGGACGCCCAGTTGGCCGCCCTCGGTGAGATGGCGACCGCATATCCGGACGTGCTGATCCAGACGCATCTCGCGGAGAACACCGGCGAGATCGCCTGGGTCGGCGACCTGTTTCCGGATGCTGTGGACTACACCGACGTCTACGACCGCGCCGGGCTGGTCCGTCGGCGCAGCGTCTTCGGGCATGCGGTCCACCTGAGCGAGCGCGAGCTCACTCGGCTGGCTGCCGCGGAGGCCTCCATCGCGCACTGCCCGACATCCAACTTCTTTCTCGGTTCGGGAATGTTCAGCCTCGCCCGGGCGCAGGGACTCAGTGGCCTCCGTATCGGACTGGGATCGGACGTCGGCGCCGGAACCAGCCTGTCGCCGCTGGTCACGCTCAACGAGGCGTACAAGGTCTCACGGATGCTGGGTACGCCGATGGATGTTCCGGCACTGCTGCGCCTGGCGACGCTGGGTGGTGCCGAGGCATTGGGAGTGGACGCCACGGTCGGTTCGTTGGAGCCCGGCAAGGACGCCGACCTCGTGGTGCTCGACGCCCACGCGGACGCGAACTCGGCGGTGCTGAAGCGACGGGCGGACAACGCGGTCAACACCGGGGAGCTGCTGTTCGCCCTGATGATCCTGGGCGACGAGCGTGCGGTGACCCGTACCGTCGTCGCCGGGGATGGCTGAGCCGCGCCAGCCGCGCCAGCCGCGCCAGCCGCGTCAGTCGCGTCAGTCGCGTCTACTTTGACTAGCCCTCCAGGGCTGCGTCCAGCGCGATCTCGAGCACATCGGCCTGCGGCAGATTGGCCTGGGCGGTGTCCTCACTGACCGCCAGGGACACATTGCCGAACCCGCGGTCCTGGTACCACTGCGAGCCGTCACGGGCGTCGGCCACGTTGTCGTCGTGCGCGCCGACGACCCAGCTCAACGGCAAGGTGTCGCTCTTGTCCCGGGGGTACGGGTGCCGGGGTGCTTCGAGTGTGACGGGGGCGGCGCCGCCGGCCATCATCACCGCACCGGAGGTGACCAGGGGAGACAGGTGGGTGAGGACGCCACGACTGAGCATGTCCGCCCCTCCGGCGTACCCGGACCACCAGACGTTCTCCGCATCGACATTGCGCCGGGAGAGGACGTCGTCCTGCATGAACGCGGACAACCAGGCGACATTCTCGCCCAGGTTCCGCCACCAGGTCCACCCGTTTCCCTGGTCGGGGGTCTGTGGGGCGACCAGCAGCATATTGCGGTCGCGGGCGACCCGGGCCAGGGAGTTCAGTGTGCCCTCGGGGTCCTCCGGGCCGACGAACTCGCCAGCGCCGTCGCCGTGCAGGTGGACCAGGGCGCCGACCGGACGGGACGCATCGACCCCGCAGGAGTAGATGTGGAAGATGCTCTCGCGGTCCCGGTGGCTGAAGGTGCCGGTGATCGGGTCGCAGGCCTGGATGTCCTCGGAGCTGCGTGTCGTGGCGACGACCAGCAGGGACACACTGAGTACAGCCAGCATCGTGGCGGTGATGGCGATGGGCCATGCTCGGCGAAGTCTGCTCTGCGACACAGCTGAATAGTAACTGGAATGAGCGTCACTTTTTGGAAGAAAAGCTCTTGTCGTGGAAATTGCCAGCAATGCCTAGGCGGATATATATGTTGGAACATATGTGTTCAACAAGACAGCACTGATCAATGCGCCGGAGCCGGAACCGGAGAACAATGGAGTCATGAGCGAAAACACCACCGACAGCAACGACACCAACGACGCAGACATCACCCTCGTGAACGACAAGGACGCCCTGGACCTGATGGGCACCACCAGCCTGGGTCGACTGGTCGTCCGCCGTAGCGACGACATGGACCTCTTCCCGCTGAACTTCGTGGTCAGTGACGGCAAGATCTACTTCCGCACCGCGGAGGGCACGAAGCTGTTCACCCTCGCCGAGATCGACGCGAAGGTCCTCTTCGAGGCCGACCACGTCGACGCCGATGCCGAGGGCAACCCGGCCCATGCCTGGTCCGTCATCGTCAAGGGCACCGCCCGTCTCCTCACCGGCTCAGACGAGATCCACGACGCGGAGAGCCTGCCGCTGAAGCCCTGGCTGCCGACGCTGAAGTACAACTTCGTGGAGATCACCCCGACCGAGGTCTCCGGGCGACGTTTCGACCTCGGCGAGGAGCCGGAGCGCTACTAACGGGGACACCCGGGTACCCTGACAACACATGGTCGTAGCCCCGAACTCCTCAGGCATCACCCCGGCCTTCCGCAGCCAGTACACCGCTGCGGTCAGGGGTAAGCTGTCCGCGCCGGCGCGAATCAGCAGCACCGACGGTGAACTGTGGATGCGTGCGGTACCGATGCCGGGCGCCGGGGTGATGTCCAGCGTGATGTCGGTCGTCCACCTGGGACAGGACGGGGTCACCATCATCGACCCGGGGTGGGCGGGCAGTAAGGCGCAGGACGCCGAGGGGAACGTCCTGCGTCCCCTCGATGATTTCCTGCGCGAGCGTGGTCGGCGACTCGAGCAGGTCACCGACATCATCGTCACCCACGCCCACCCGGACCACATCGGTGGTGCGGCGGTCCTGCTGAAAGCCACCAGTGCGACCTACCACCTCGGGGCGGTGGAGCAGCGCACGCTGGACGCCGCCCGTACCGGCACCAGTGTCGACGAGTACGCCGTGGATGAGGCGCGGGCCCGCGAGATCGGGGCACCGGACGGTGTCCTGTCGGCGCACCCCTTCCGGACACCGAAAGCGGAACTGCCGGCATTCATCCCACGGCAGCGTCCGGACGCCCTCGTGGCGGACGGCGACACGGTCAGGCCGGACACGGACATCGCGCTGCGGGCCGTGCTGACGCCCGGGCACACCCCGGGTCACCTCGCCTTCGCCGACGACAACCGGCGCATCCTCTTCGCCGCCGACCACATCCTGCCGGAGATCTTCCCGGGCATCGGCCTGGGGGTCGGCAACCTGGGCGGCAACCCGGTGAAGGACTACCTGGCGGCGGTCGAGCGGCTGGCGGAGTTCGACGACTACACCGTGGTCCCGGGCCACGGCTACGCCTTCACCGGCCTTGCCGCCAGGCGTGCGGAGACCCGCGAGCACGTCATGGAGCGTGCCCGTGAGGTGCAGAAGGTGCTCGACTGGAACCCGGAGCTGTCGGTGTGGCGGTTGGCGTCCCGGCTGACCTGGAGCGGCGGATGGGAGGAGTTGTCCTCCTCGCCGATGGTGTGGTCGGCGCTGCGGCAGACCATGATGTACCGCGACCTCGTTCTGGGCTGATACTCAGTATCGCGGTGCCTGCGGGTACCACGCTTCGCCGTCGACGTGACGTCCGACGTTGCCGACCTCCTGATGCTGGAAGGCGGTGAAGGAGTCGAAGAAGTCCGGCCAGTTCTCCCTGGTGATGTCGGTGGCGATGCGGTTGGCCACCCGGGTCAGTCCGGCGTAGATGCCGGACAGCTGGTTGCCGGCCACACCGTGGGACGCGCGCGCGCCGGTGGACAGGTGGAAGAGCTTCGGGATGTAGGACGCCGCCTCCGCGGAGGCCGTGCCCTTCGCCTGGAACTGGAAGCCGTCACCGAGGTACGGGCACTGTCCCATCGGGTGCTCGGCGGCGGGGCCGAACTCCTCGGACCACAGGGCGATGTCGCCGAGGAACTCGTCGAGTTCGGGGCGCAGCCCCAGGTCCACGGCATAGCTGGTCGCCGAGATCACGTAGTCGCCGACATGCTCCACACCGTGCTCGTCGGTGATCACGACTTCTGCAGCGCCAGCACCAGTACCAGCGCCAGCACTGGCGCTACCGCCACCCCGCATCTCGGCGGCGGACCACCGGGTGTCGGTGAGCATGGTGAAATTGGCGTGGTTGAATGCGCGCCACACCGAGGCCTGCGTCGGCGGCTGGGGAAGACCGCCGTTGAATAGGGAGAACTCCCACTTCTGTTCGTCGGTGAGGTCGTAGTAGTGCTCCTGCATGCCCGGAAACTCCATCCAGCGCAGTGAGTTCTGGCGCGGGATGTCGGGCCGTCGCACGTGCATTTCCACGCTCGCCGCGCCAGCTTCAAGTGCTGCGGAGGCGTTGTCGAAACCGGAGGCACCGCCACCGAGCACGATCACCCGACGCCCCTGGAGTACGGAGAAGTCGATGTCGTCCTCGGTGTGGGCCCGCAGTTCGGCAGGCAACTGCTGCACCAGAGGGGGAAGGAAGATCCCGCCGCCGCCCTTCAGACCCAGGGCGAAGACGATGCGGCGGGCACGGTAGACGACCGGTCCACCAATGTCACCGAGACCTTCCGGCGGGTGATCGGTGAGCATGAGGCGGTCGAGCTGGAGTTGCTGGACACCGCCCATGTTTTCGCGGCCGGTCACCGGATCAGGCTCACCGTCGCCGGCGGCTGGTTCCCCTTCTACTCACGCAATCCCGGTACCGGGGAGAATCCGCTGACCGCGGAGACCCTCCACCCGAACCGACACACGGTGACGTTCGGGGAGGGGACGGCGCTGGTTCTGCCGACTCTGCCGACTCCGCCGACGGAGGCTTAGACCTCGACGGAGACGGACTCGGCAGCCTCGGCGACCGCGGTGCCCAGGGCGACGAGGGCCTCGGTGTGCTGCTCGGAGGGGGTGAAGACGAAGTCGGGGAAGGCCTCTGCGAAGGGCAGCAGGACGTCCTCACCGACGAGCTTCATGCCGAGGAAGGTGACCACGGTGTGCCAGTGGGAGATGGCGGAGGACGCACCGGTGACACCCCAGCCGATGAAGCCGACCGGCTTCTCGGTCCACTCGGCGAAGAGGGAGTCCACGGCGTTCTTCATCACGCCGGGGACCGAACCGTTGTACTCACCGGTGGCGAAGAGGAAGCCGTCGAAGCTGCCGACCTTCTCGGACCAGGCGGCGAGCTCGGGCTCCTCGTAGGCCCCCTCGTGCATGCGCGGCGGGGTGGCGGAGGTGAACTTGCCGAGATTCTGCTCGGCGAGGTCCAGGACCTCAACGTCGGCGTCGATGCCGGCGGCCTTCAGGGTCTGGACGGCCCACTCGGCGACCTTGATGGAGTTGCGGCCTTCGCGGACGGTGCCGGCGAAGACGGCGATGCGGGGGCGGGAGTTGATGGTCTCAGAAGTCATGGGAGCCTACTCTATTCCCAATCTAGTTGATGTGTCAATCATGGAGGTCGATGATCTATTCTCCGATGGCTCCACCGGCGAAGTTGTCGCGCCAGGCGACAACGGTGGACGGGCGCGCCAGGGAGTCCCCACCGTCCGGCCAGTGCGAGGACGTGGATTCGGTGGTGGCCTCCTCGTCCTCGCCCGGGTGCTGCACATTGACCAGGACCCGGTTCTCGGTGATGACCGGACCGCAGGTCTCCGCACCGGCCGGGACCGTGAGGAACTGTTTGGTCAGCCCCCGGGTCTCACCCTCCAGGGAGACGGCGAACAGGCCGTCATTGGACTCCAGCGCATTGCCGTCCGTGGAGACCCACAGGTTGCCGAACGTGTCGAAGGCCAGGTTGTCCGGGCAGGAGATCGGGGAGACGCTCGACTTGTCGAAGCCGCCGAAGTAGGTTTCAGCGGTCTCAGGATCGCCGCACACCAGCAGCAGATTCCACGTGAAGTCCTCCCCGGCGTGGTTGTCGTCCATCTCCAGGACGTAGCCGTTCTTGTTCTCCTTGACCGGCGCGTATTCGGTGGTCTCCTCATCGTCCTCGCCCGGGCGGGCGGCACCGCGGTACTGGTTGTTGGTGAGCGCGGCGTAGACCTTGCCGGTCTCCGGGTGGGGCTCGACGTCCTCGGGACGGTCCATCTTCGTCGCCCCGACCTTGTCGCCGGCGAGTCGGGTGAAGATGAAGACCTCCTCGCCGCTCATGCCGTCGACGTGGGACTCCGCCGAGCCGTCCGCGTGGGCGGTGGCCAGCTTGACCCACCTCCCGGTGCCGTCGAAGGCACCGTCCTCCGGCAGGGTGTTCTCCGTGAAATCATCGGAGTTGCCCTCGTAGACCGCGACGTAGAGGGTTCCCTCGTCCAGTGCCTTCATGTTCTCGGCGCGGGCCGTCGCGTCAGTGGGGCCGGAACCTTCGGTGTACTTCCTGGAGGAGACGAACTTGTAGATGTACTCGAACCGGGAGTCGTCACCGGAGTAGGAGACGATGGTGTTGTCGTCGGTGATGTGTACCGCGGCGGCCTCGTGCTTGAAGCGACCCAGGGCGGTGTGCTTCACCGGGGTGGAGTCCGGGTCCCACGGGTCGATCTCGACGACCCAGTTGAAACGGTGTGCCTCATGGGGCTCCTTGGTGATGTCGAAGCGGTCGTCGAACTGCTCCCATTTGCGTGCGGTGTCCTCGTCCTCCATGCCGTAGCGGGAGAACCGGTCTTTCGCCTCGTCGCCCCTGGCCTTCCCGCCGCCGGCGAAGTACTGGTCCACGTTCTCCTCGCCGGAGAGGATGGTGCCCCACGGTGTCACGCTGCCGGCACAGTTGTTGAACGTGCCGTGGACCCTGGTGCCGGTGGGATCCGCGGAGGTCTTCAACAGGTCGTCCCCGGCCACCGGCCCGGTGACCAGGAACTCCGTCTCGCCGTGGATACGGCGGTTGTACTTGCCGACGACCGGGGCGAGGCGACCGTCGGCGTCATTGCCTTCGACCTCGACGATGGAGAGGCCGTGGTTGGCGATCTCGATGCGGACCTGTTCCTCGGTGGGGTTGTCCGCGTCGTAGCCGGGGAACATCTGCTGTGGGGTGGTGTATTCGTGGCTGGAGACCAGGAGGAAGCGGTTGTCCTCACCGTCGATGGGCAGCAGCTCACCGAAGTCGCAGTTGTAGCCGAACTGCTTCTCGGCGTCCTCGGGGGTTTGGTTGTCGACCGACCATTCCCCGGCGCCGGCTTCCACGGTGTCTCCCCAGCGGATCACGATGTCGCTGCTGTAGCCCTTCGGCACGGTGACGGCATCCTCGGTGTTGGGTGCGACCATCTCGAAGCGCAGGCCGGACGGTGCCTCGGCTGCTGCGCCGCCACCTCCCGAGGATGCGGTGGTGGAGGACGCCGCGGTCGTCCCACTGTCCGACCCGCAGGCGGCAAGCAGGCTACCGCCACCGACGACGACAGCTGCGCTGCCGGCCCCGCGCAGCAGGGCCCGACGGTCGAACTCCTTGCGCACGATGTCACGGAAGTAGGGGTTGTCGGAGGTGTTCGGGACCGGCTTCGCGCAGGCGTCGCCGCATTTGTACACGCAGGTGCGGTGGGAACGGCTCGAGGTGAAGTTGAGCTTGGCGAGCAGGTTCTGGCCGAGTAGTGCCACGGGTGTCTTCTCCGGTTTGTCGGTCGGGGAGCCGCAGGAGTCAGCTGCGGCGATCAGTCGGTGACTGACCGTACTGCGGTGGAATGACGTCCCGTCGACGGAGAAGTGACCGCAGGGCGACGAGGCGGTGGACGGAACGTGAACTCGGCTGACCAGGTGAGAAGGGCCACACGAAGTTGATAACTGTACCGAACGTCCGTTACAGTTACGCGGGTCAGGTGCGGCAGATCGAACAGGTCTGGACCGCGCCGTGAATAAACCCGGCAGAGATCCCAGTAGTAATCCCGGAAGAAGTCCCAGGGGGAAACAATGAGCCACACAACCGTGACCCCGTCCGGCCGTCCCGACCGCCGCGATGAGACCGGCACCGTCGGTACAACATCCGCAGGCGGTCCGACGACCGCTGCCCAGCGTTGGAGCTTCCTCGGCATCATCAGCCTCGGACTGTTCCTCGTGGGGGCGGACAACTCCATCCTCTACACGGCGCTGCCTGTCCTGCGCGATGAGTTGCACACCACCGGGCTGCAGGGACTGTGGATCATCAACGCCTACCCGCTGGTGCTGGTCGGTCTGCTGCTGGGGACCGGCACGCTCGGGGACAAGATCGGCCACCGGGTGATGTTCCTCTCCGGGGTCACGATCTTCGGTCTCGGTTCGCTGCTTGCCGCATTCTCACCGAACGCCTGGGTGCTCATCGGTGCCCGTGCCGCACTCGGCGTCGGCGCGGCCACCATGTTGCCGGCCACCCTCGCGTTGATCCGCCAGACCTTCACCGATGTGCGTGAGCGCAACACCGCCATCGGCCTGTGGGGTTCGGTCGCGGTCGTCGGTGCAGCCTCCGGCCCGGTGCTCGGTGGCTTCCTGCTCGAGCACTTCTACTGGGGCACGGTCTTCCTGATCAACGTGCCGGTCGCCCTCGTCATCGTCATCGCCACCGTCCGTTACGCTCCGGCGAACCAGGCGGACAGGTCGCGGCACTGGGACGTCATCTCCTCGCTGTGGGCGATGGTGATGATGGTCGGCGCGGTCATGGCCATCAAGGAGACCGCCAACTCCGAACGGAATACGACGATCATCCTGGTGGCCGTCGTCGCGATGGTCGTCGGTGGTGCACTGTTCGCCCACCGTCAGGGGCTGCTGCGACGCCGTGGGCTGCAGCCGCTGCTGGAGTTCGGCATCTTCCGTAACCGCATGTTCCTGGGTGGCACACTGGCCGCCGCCTTCGCCATGTTCGTACTCTCGGGTGTCGAGCTGATGACCACTCAGCGTTACCAGACCGCCGGCGGTTTCAGCCCCCTGGAAGCCGGTCTCCTGGTTGCTTCGGCGGCGGTCCCGGCGATCCCGGCGTCCATCCTCGGTGGGGCGAACCTGCACCGTCTCGGTTTCCGCACCCTGATCAGCGGCGGTTTCAGCATGCTGGCGCTCGGTATCGTCATCGCCCTGTGGGCGGTCCCGTCCCAGCCGTTGTGGACGCTGGTCTGCGGTTTGGCCCTGGTCGGCATCGGTGCCGGCATGGTGATGTCGGTGTCGTCCTCGGCGATCATCGGCTCGGCGCCGGTCAGCAAGGCCGGGATGGCGTCCTCGGTGGAGGCGATCTCCTATGAGTTCGGCACATTGGTGTCCGTGGCGGTCCTCGGCAGTCTGATGCCCATGTTCTACGCGATGAACGCGCCGGACGCGGTGGCCCATGATGTCGACCACGGGGTGGATCATGCGCAGTACGGTGCTGCTGCTGTGGAGGCCTATGACACCGCCTACCTGCTGGTGATCCTCATTGCCGGTATAGTGGCCGTGCTCGCGGCCGTGATCACGGCCCGTTGTTTCCGGGGGAACCCGAAGGAGGCTGAGTACTCTGCGCACGAGTAAGAAGGACGTCATCCTGCGCGCCGCCGTCGATCTGGTCGACAGTGGCGGGCTTGAGGCGGTGACCTATGAGTCGCTGGCGGAAGCGTCCGGCATGTCGAAGTCGGGGTTGATCTACCACTTTCCCTCGCGTCAGGACCTGATGCTGGGGGTGCACGGGTACATGGCCGAGGAGTGGGAGCGGGAGCTTGTCGACGCTGCCGGCGGTCGGGCGGACGAGGTGGACGCCGCGACCCGGCTGCGGGCGATCGTGATCACGATGAGCCGCTCGGCGACGCGGGCGGAGCTGGTGATGCAAGTTGACGCGATGACCCACCAGGAGTTCAACGTGCCGTGGCAGGACGTCGACCGCCGGTGGATGCCCTCGGCGGAGGGCATCGTCGGGGACGGTGAGGACGGTGAGGACGCAGCGGTCGCCCGTGCAGCCTACCTGGTGCAGATTGCCGCTGACGGCATGTGGCTGCACGACAAGGTGCATGAGGGGGCGCTGACTCCGGCGCAGCGTACAGCACTGACCGACGCGATCCTGGCGATGATCCCGGAGGGGCCGGTGCGGTAGCCACACCAGGATGGTGAAGGTGAGGCGGACCGGGGCGGACGGTTACGGTGGGAGAGGATGGAGCACTTGCGCGGACACGAGCACAGTCATGATCATGATTCCTGCACGCCGGATCTCGACCGCGACCTTGTCGTCGCAGGGATACGTGACCCGGGACATGCACGAGAACACCACGGTGCTGACGTAGGCGCCCCAGGGAAGGCCGAAGGGTGGGCTGGCGACACAACGTCGATGGTCGGGCCGACCAGCACAGTTGAGCCCGTGTTCACTCTCACACCACTGAATCTGCAGGCCGGGGTCATCGACCGTTCGCAGCAGGTACCGGTGGTGGTGCTCATCGGTTCGCCAGTCGCCCCGGGGATGTCCGCGGTGAGGCGTGAACTCGCCACGCTTGCCACTGCCGCGAACCTGCGGTGGATCCTCGCTGTCGGGGATGTGGACCGCCACCCACGACTGGTCGGTGCGTTCCGCCCCGAAAGTCTTCCGACGGTGACGGTCATCGCCGGAGGCGCGGGTGTGGCGACATGGACACCGGCGGATGCCACGGGCAGCGCAGGAGGCGACGGTGTTGCCTGTGGCGACTTCGTCGAGCAGGTCGTCTCCACTGTCGAGGGGTGCCTCGATGGTCTACCGGAGGACGTGGTCGTCGGTGACGGTGGCATGAGCGAAGCCCGTGACGCGTGCATGGGTCCGGTGCCGCCTGACGATCCTCGGATTCGGGGCGCTGCAGTTCTGGTGGGTGAGGGAGAACCCGCTGCCGCCCTGGCGCTGTACGACGAGATGCTCGCCGAACAACCGGACCCGATGACACTGGCGACGCTTCGTCGCGCCCGTGCCGCCGTCGGTGTGTTGGAACGGGTCGGTCATCTCGACCGTGCTGCTGTGACGGCTGCACTTGTCGACGTGCGTTCGGCGCCCGATGTCGATCTTGACACCTTGCTTCGCGGGGCCGATGTGCTGGTGCTGTTCGACAGGCCCGGGGAGGCGGTCGACCTGTTGTCCGGGTACCTGGGGCACCTGGTTGCGTCAGATCGCGACCTGGACCGGGCATCGCAACTCGAGCTGGTGCGCCAGCGCATACTGGAGTTCATCAACCTGCTGGAGCAGGACGCTCCGGCGGTTGCGCGCGCACGTCGTCGTATCGCCGACGCGGTGTTCTGAGGGGTACCTACTGCACCAGACCATGGGCCTCGGCGTCTGTGATCATGGCGTCGTCGAGCTTCGCCAGTAGTGTCGGTCCGTCCATCTTCACCCCGATGAGGACGATCTCGTTTCCAGGTTCCAGTCCGGTGGCCTGCCAGGTCGAGGCGGGTCGGATGGACAGATCCGGTCCAGCCTGGTGCCACACCTGGGCATACTCCAGTCTGTCGGCGATCCAGCAGTACCCCTTGGACCGGACGAGGCCCCGTGTGGACCGGAGTGCCTCGAGGAGACGGCCACGGTGCAGTGGCCGTGCCCCGCGGAAGAGCACCGAGCTGATCCCGTACTCCTCGGTCTCTGGCGTGTGAGGATTGGCCAGTTCCTCGGTGTACCCCTCGTAGGATCGGGCGGTCGCTTCGCTGAACAGGCGCGCGCCCAGAATGTCCTCGATCACGCTTCTGCCATGCGCCCGTCCATTGACCATGATGTCGACCGATGCCCGCGGATTCAACCGTTTGACCAGACTGATGGTTGTGGCGAGCCGGTCGGCTGTGACCAGATCGGTCTTGGTGACGTAGATCCGGTCGGCGAACTCCACCTGGTCGACAAGCAGATCAGCCACGGTGCGTTCGTCGTCCATGGTGGCGCCACGGTCGGCGTCGGCGAGACGGCGGCGGGCGCCGATCTGGTCGAGGAACTGCACGGCGTCGACCAGGGTGACCATGGTGTCGATCGGCGCGAGGTCGGCGAGTCGGGTGTCGTCGTCCCACCGCCACTCGAATGTCGCGGCCACGGGCATTGGTTCGGAGATGCCGGTGGACTCGATCAGAATGTGACCGTAGAGATCGCTCCGCGCCAGACTTCCGACGGAGTCTACGAGGTCCTGCCGCAAGGTGCAGCAGATGCAGCCGTTGGTCAGTTCCACAAAACGGTCCTCACCACGGGTGAGATTTCCCTCGCCGGCGATGAGTGCTGCATCGATGTTGATTTCGGAGAAATCGTTGACGATGACGGCGATGCGCCTACCGTCCCGATTCGACAGGATGTCGTTGAGCAGGGTGGTCTTTCCGGATCCGAGGAATCCGGACAGGATGGTTACCGGGGTCATGCGGCGATCCTTCCGCGGTCGAGGTTGATGATCTGGTCGGCACTCTCGGCCTGGGACCGGTGGTGCGTGGCGATGACGACCGACGTCCCGGCGACCTTCTCCTCGTGCACGGCACGGTCGATGAGCGTGACGGTGTGCGAGTCCACGGCGGAGAGGGGTTCGTCGAGTAGAAGCAGCGGCGCCTCCTGGGCGAGCCCCTGGGCGATCAGCGTGCGTTGGCGTTGCCCGCCGGAGAGGTCCCCGAGGGTGCGGTCGGCGAGGTCGATGATGTTCATCCGTTCCAGAGACTTCTCGACGATCGCCCGGTCACGCGGGGACAGGGGGCGCATCAGCCGCCAGCGGCCTGTCCTCCATCTGCCCATGGAGACGACACTTCGCACGGTGACCGGGAAAAGGTCGGGCACTGCGGAGTGCTGTGGCACCAGGCCGACGTTGACGGGGGTGTTGCTCACGGTGCCCGCGGAGGGGCGCAGTGTGCCGGCGAGGAGGCCGAGGACGGTCGATTTTCCTGAGCCGTTTCCGCCGGTCAGGGCGGTGGTGCTGGCAGGTGGCAGAGACAGGGTGATGTGGTCGAGGGACTGGATGTTCCCGTAGTGGTGGGAAACGTCGGTCAGGTGTACCGGTTCACGCATGTAGTTCATAGTAATGATAATCATTATCAGATGGAGTTTCTCATTGAGCCCTTCGAGGTGTCCTTTGTTCTGCGTGCGCTGATCGCCGGCGGGTTGGCCGCGGTGCTCTGTGCCTGCATCGGCACCTGGGTCGTGTTGCGTGGCCTGGCGTTCTTCGGGGATGCGATGAGTCACGGCATGTTGCCTGGAGTGGCTGTCGCGGCACTGCTGGGCGGGAACCTGATGCTCGGCGCGGCGGTCAGTGCATTGGTGATGTCTTTCGGGGTGGTGGTGGTCAGCAGGTCGTCCCGCCTGTCGCAGGACGTGAGCATCGGCCTGCAGTTCATCACCATGCTGTCGCTGGGTGTGGTGATCGTGTCGCATTCCGGCTCCTTCGCGGTCGACCTCACCGCCTTCCTCTTCGGTGATGTGCTGGGGGTGACCTCGTCGGACGTCGTGACCATCGGGGTGGCCGCAGCACTCGGCGTGCTCGCGTGCCTGGTGCTGTACCGGCCGTTTCTGGCGCTGACCTTCGATGAGCGCAAGGCGCACACCCTGGGCTTGCGGCCCCGGTGGGCGCACATGGGGATGCTGGTGCTGGTGGCGTTGGCGACCGTGGCGTCCTTCCAGGTGGTCGGGACGCTGCTGGTCTTCGGGTTGCTCATCGGGCCTCCGGCGACGGCGCTGCTGGTTGTGCGCGGGGTGGGGCGGGTCATGGTGGTTGCTGCACTGATGGGGGTGGCCCAGGTCTATGTGGGGCTGCTGGTCAGCTGGTATGCGGAGACGGCGGCGGGGGCGACGATCACGCTGCTGGGTGGGGTGATCTTCCTGGTCGTATTGGCGGCGAAGTCGCTTCTGTGTAAAGTCGTTCCGCATACTGCAAATGACAATCAATACCGTTAAGGGGAGAAATGACGAAGCGACGTGGACTGCGGAGCTGGTTCGCCGTCACGATGATCGTCCCGGTGGCTGCACTCGCCGCCTGCGGTGACGAGACCCAGAGTGATTCCGCTGAAAGCACCGGGGCCACCGGGTCAGGGGACACGCCCCACGGCTACGTCAACGGTGCGGACGAGGCGACTGAACCCCAGTTGCGACTGTCAGTCTCCGACGACGAGTCCGGCGAGACCACGATGATCGACCTGCTCACCGAAGAGCAGGTCGAGGATGTCCCCGAGACCGCCGGGGCCATGGTCGAAGCCGACGGACGTTACCTGTTCACCAGGGACGACTCCTCCGTGGGCGTCGTCGATACCGGGGTGTGGGCGATCGACCACGGCGACCACAACCACTACTACACCTCCGCGCCGAGCGGCGTAGGCAGCGTGGACGGCGACGCCCCAGGTCACATCATCTCCAATCAGTCCCGGGGCGCGGTGTTCTTTGATGGCGGCGACGGCGGCAGCGGCAGTGACGGCGACAGTGGGGATGCCGAGGTGAAGGTCTACCCGCGCAGCGCACTGGATGACGGCGAGCTGACCGAGGAGGTCTCCTTCACCGTCGGTGCCCACCATGGTGCCGCGGTCCCGGCCCGCGACTACGTCCTGACGACGATGCCCGGTGACTCCGCGGACGACCTGCCCGGCACGATCGCCGCATTCGGCGAGGACGGCGAGGAGCTCTCCGGCGACGACGGTCTGCAGGGTGACACCACCTGCCCGGAGATTCACGGAGCCACGGCGAATCGCAGCGGCACCTTCTTCGCCTGCGAGGACGGGCTGATCACCGAGAAGGACCTGGACGCCTCGCTCGTCGACTACCCGGAGCAGGCCCAGGGTCGTGCCTGGACTCTCGAGGTCGGACGCGACCTGGTCGCCGCACCGTTCGAGGACGGGGGTGTGGGGCTGTTCGACCCGTCCTCGGAGGAATGGACGGTCGCCGACACCGATGCGCCGGTGACCTCCGTGGCGGTGGCGCCGGACGATTCCGTCCTGCTCGCCCTCGACGAGAACGGCACCGGCTACGCCATCGACCCGGAGACCGGGGAGGTCACCGCCCAACGTGAGCTGGTCTCCACTGACTCTGACTCAGACTCTGACTCGCCGGCCCCGGCGGTGGCACTGACCCGTGAACGCGGCTATGTCTCCGACCCGTCCGCTGGCGCGGTCCTGGAGATCGACGTTCGCGACGACCTGCGTGAGGCCCGCCAGTTCGACACCGGCGGCACCCCCACCGGGATCGCTGTGACGGGAGGTCTCTGATGGCCACGCGCACCAGAACCAGACGCACGACCGGTGCGGTCGGCGCGCTCGTTGCCTCACTCGTCGCATCCGTGCTGGTCGCCTGCGGTAGCGCTGGTGAACGACCGAATATCGTCGTCACCACCAACATCCTCGGGGACGTGGTCACCCGCCTCGTCGGGGACGCTGCGGAGGTCAGCGTCCTGATGAAACCCAATGCCGACCCACACTCCTTCGGCATCTCCGCCAGGGAGGCAGGGGACCTGCAGACCGCAGACCTCATCGTGGCCAACGGCCTCGGGCTGGAGGAAGGTCTGGGCTCGAACATCGACAATGCGAAGGACGAGGGCGTGGAGGTGCTCGAGGTCGGCGAGGAGATCGAGGCACTTCCCTATGCCTCCGGGGCGGACTCCGGTGACCCGGACCCGCACTTCTGGACGGATCCGGGCCGGATGGTCACCGCGGCCGGAATCGTCGAGGAACGGTTGCTGGAGGTGGTCGGGGATGACCCGGACACCGCCGACAGTATCCGCGGATCCGCCGAGGAATACCGTGGCGACCTCGAGGATCTCGACGCGGAAGTCACCGACCTGCTCGAATCCGTTCCGGAACCTCGTCGCAAACTGGTGACCAACCACCACGTCTTCGGCTATCTCGCCGACCGGTTCGACTACGAGGTCATCGGCACGGTCGTGCCCGGCGGCACCACCCTCGCCGCACCGTCCGCCGCCGACCTGAACGACCTCAGTACGGCGATCCGCGACAACGGCGTCCCGGCGATCTTCGCCGACTCGTCCCAGCCGCAGAAGCTCTCGGACGTGCTTGCCGACGAGGCCGGGATCGACGTCGACGTGGTCCCGCTGTTCACCGAGTCGCTCACCGAGCCCGACGGTGAGGCGGGGAACTACATCGACATGCAACGCATCAACACCGAACGCATCGCCGATGCCCTCGCCTGAGGTTTCACCCGGCGTTTCACCCGGCGTTTCACCCGAGATTTCACACTGACCGATCATTCACAGATCAAGGAGAATACCATGTCCCACCTGCCCACCACGTCCCTGAGAAACCGTGGCGTCCGACCCTCCCGACGACTCCGGCGCAGCGCCACCGCCGCCGTCGCAGCCAGCTTGTCCGCGGTCCTCGTGCTCGCCGGCTGCTCCACGGACGGGGACGATGACAGCGATGCCAGCGGCTCCAGTGAGGCCGCCGTCGGCGAGGAGGTGGACGCTCCGGAGCCGCGTCTGCTGACCACCTACGACGGTGGGTTCTACGTCCTCGACGCCGAGACCCTCGAGGTGGTCTCGGACGAGAAGATCGACGGTTTCAACCGCCTCAACCAGGTCGGCGACGGGCGCCATGCACTGCTGTCCACCGGTGAAGGTTTCCAGCTCATCGACGCCGGGGTATGGACCGAGGATCACGGCGACCACGGCCACAGCTACGCAGGTGACCCGGTATTCACCGACACCGTCTTCAGTGCGGACACCCCCGGTCACGCGGTGAGCCACGACGGCAACCTCGTCCTGTTCGGTGACGGCGACGGCACGATGCAGCGCTTCTCCACCGATGATTTCCTGGCGCTCTCCGGGGACGACCCCGCCCCGGAGGCCACCGTGGACGAGACCGAACCGCACCACGGTGTGGCCGTGGAACTCTCGGACGGCACCTTCGTCCACACCGAGGGCACCGAGGAGTACCGCGACACCGTCACCGCCGTCGACGCGGACGGGGAGGAGATCGCCTCCTCCAGCGACTGCCCCGGTGTCCACGGTGAGGCCGCGGCCGCCGATGATGTCCTGGTCTTCGGCTGCGAGGACGGCATCCTGATCTTCGACGACGGTGAGTTCACCAAGGTCGACGCCCCGGACTCCTACGGGCGAATCGGCAACCAGGCCGGCTCGGAGGTCTCCCCGGTGGTGCTCGGCGACTACAAGGTCGAGGAGGACCTCGACGACGATGAGATCGAGCGTCCGGAACGGGTCAGCCTGACCAACACGGCCACCGGTGAGCTCCAGCTGGTGGACCTGGACGCGTCCTACTCCTTCCGGTCATTGGGACGCGGCCCGGACGGTGAGGCCCTGGTGCTGGGAACCGACGGCAAGCTGCACGTGATTGACCCGGAGTCCGGGGATGTCACCGACTCCTGGGAGGTCATCGACCCGTGGGAGGAGCCGGTGGAGTGGCAGGAGCCCAGCCCCACACTGTTCGTCCAGGGTGACCGGGCCTATGTCACCGAGCCAGAGACCAACGAGATCCACGCCGTGGACCTGTCCACCGGCGAGGTCGTGGGCAGTGTCGAGCTGGACGAGGTGCCCAATGAGCTCACCGGCGTGACCGGCTGAACCGTGACCACAGCGCGCTGAGCACCACGAACGCTAGGCAGGTGACGCCGAACAGCGGTGCCACCGCGGCGTAGGCCACCAGGGCGACGGCCAGGGTCACGGTCCCGGCGTTCCAGGAACTGCCGGGGGCCGACGCCCGTGGTGGCGCGGATGCGAGCACCTGGTTCCGGCCGCGACGTCGGAACCACATCGTGTAACCCCACACCACCATCACCACGATCGCTGCCGCCAGCGCGGCGAGCACCAGCTGGTTCGGCAGCCCGAACAGGGTGCCCATGTGCAACTGGATCAGCCAGGCCGACAGCTGTGCGGCCACCGGCCAGTCCCGGAAGTCGACCCGGTCGGTGACCTGCCCGGTCGCCCAGTCCACCGAGATGGCGTCGTTGGTCAACCGGTATGCCGCACGGTTCTCCTTCACCGTCCAGGCCTCACCGTCGGACGCGGGCGGGGTGAGCGTGACCGGGGCGCGCAGTTCCTCGACGGCGGTGGCGGCGACCCGGTCGACCGAGCCGGGGTTCAGGCCCCGGACGAAACCGCCGGACCCGCTGGACGCTCCGGCCCCGCCGTGGCCACTGTGCCCCCTCGTGTCCCTCGTGTCCGGCATGTTCTTCCGCCGCCCCGGCGTCCCCACTGGTGCCGGACGCCCCGGCAACCCCGGGGATCGAGGTCGACACCGCAGGCTCCTGCCAACTCAACGCCGAGCGCATCTGACCGATGTTCGCCCCCGCCACCGAAGACCAGGTCAACCCGGTGACGGTGAGGTAGACCAGGCCCACGGCCACGACCGTTCCCGTCGCCCCGTGCCGCCGCATCGTGCGGGTGCGTCCCCGGCCACCGGTGCGCAGCATGCGCTCCGGGTGTTTCCGGTGGCGCTGTCACCACATCACCAGTCCGCCGACAGCCAGCACCCCCAACCAACTGGCGGCCAGTTCGGAGTAGATCCGCCCCGGTTCGCCGAGCCACAGCATCCGGTGGCCCTGGGACAACCAGTGGCGCAGCGGGAGGGCCCCGGAGCTGCCGTACTGGGTGGAGTCGCCGACGACCTCCCCGGAATACGGGTCGACGAACACCGCCCGGGTGGTGGACTCCGGTAGATCGGCATCGTCGAGCAGGACGCGGGTGGTCTCGTCGTCCTCCCCGAGGCGCACCCCGGCCAGCGGTAGGTCAGGGAACTCGGCGCGCGCGGCGGTGACCTGGTCGCTGACCGGGGCGGTCGGTGCGTCCTGCACGGTGGCGGTGAGCAGGTCATGGTGGACGATCCGCTCCACGGTGGGGGAGACGGCGTAGAGGAAGCCGGTGACCGCGGCGACGAGGATCAGCGGCGCGCACAGCACCCCGGCGAAGAAGTGCAGGCGCTTCAGTAGGCGGGGGAGGGATTGGTCACTGGCAGTTCTGGCCCCGGACGGCGGTGAGGGGCGCTCGGTCGTTGTCGTCACGCAGTACTGGTCGGCGGCTGTGGTCGGGTTCCCGGCAGCCTCTGACGGGGGTGATTCCGTGGGTGCGGGGAACCGTGGCACCCTGGTGTCCGACTAGTAAAGCAGTGGTGAGTGGTGGTGAATGCCTCGCACCCTCGCCCGAGACAACCGCTCCACGAGACGATTCCAGGAGAAGACCTTGTTCCTGTCCCAGACTGCACGTTCTGCGCGTTCTACTCGATCCGCACGCCTGTCTCGCCGGCTGCCGGCGGCCCTTGCCGCAGCGTCGCTCTGCCTGGGTATGGCGGCCTGCAGCGACGATGACACGGACGCCGACAGCGCAGGCAACGCCGACAGCACCGCGACTGCCGGGGCTGACGCCGGAGCCTCAGACGCCTCGGACGCGGACCTGACCTTCTCCGAGGGGTACGTGGGTGCGAAGGACGCCGACACGATGATGACCGCGGTCTTCGGTGAGCTGACCAACACCACCGACGAGGACATCCACCTCACCCGGGTCGAGGGTGACCTGGAGGGGGTCTACGAGTACCACGAGGTGGTCGACGGGATGATGCGACAGACCGATGACGGCCTGGTCGTGCCGGCGAACGACAGCGTGATGATGGAGCCGGGCGGGCACCACATCATGATCATGGAGAACTCCGACGACATCGAGGCCGGTGACGTGCTGACCCTCACCCTCACCGCGGAGGACGGCTCGACCTACCAGCTCGAGGACATCCCGGTGCGGGTGCAGCAGTCCGCGCACGAGGACTATGCGGACGACAACGGCGGGGATGACGCTGACCACGGCGACCACGGCGACCACGGCGACCACTAGTCGCGCAGCGCCTGCTCGGCGTCCTCCTGGACGAGGGCGAAGTTGACGAAACCGGCGGTCATGGACGCCTGTCCGACGGCGGCGGGAACATTGAGACGGGGATCGATGACGTTACCCGCGGCCCAGATGTGGGGATGGCTGGTACGCCCGGCGTCGTCGGTCTGCAGGAAGGATCCGACTCCCGGGGCCTCGTACCGGTCGAGGTTCAGCCCGGCGAGGAACCTGTCGCGTGGGCGCGGGGTCGGTGACAGGGCCAGGGCGTCCAACTCATGGGTCTCGCCGTCTTGCGTGCGCAGGCCACGGAAGGCTGACTCTGTGGCACCGGATTCGGTGAGCGCCTCGGTGACAGTGGAGGAGACCAGGGTGACGCCGCGGGCGGTGAATCGTGCCCGGGTGTCATCGTCGAGCTCGTCGATCAGTGAGGCATCGGTGGTGAAGACGGTGAGCGAGTCGGTCCACTGGCGTACGAGCATTGCATGGTGGAAGGACATCGGGGAGGTCGCCAGCACACCGATGCGGGAGTCCCGGACCTCCCATCCGTGGCAGTAGGGGCACTGGAACACGGAGGTCCCCCAGTGCTCCGCCAGTCCCGGGATCTCCGGGAGTTCATCCTCGATACCGCTGGTGACCAGGACGGACCGGGTGAGCAGCTCGGTGCCGTCAGTACAGGTGACCTTGAGAGTGGCGGTCTCTGCGGCCTGGTCGATGCTGTCCACGGTGTCCACGGTGTCCACGGTGTCCACGGTGTCCACGGTGTCCACGGTGTCCACGGTGTCCACGGTGCCGGTGGTGACGGTGACCCCGTAGTGCTCCACCTCCTCGCGGCCGCGTGAGAGGAGGTCCAGGGGAGGAGTCCCGTCATGTCCGAGAACGCCGTGCATATGGGGTGCGGTGCGGTTGCGGGGCGTCTCCGCGTCGATGACCAGGACAGTGCGGCGGGCCCGTCCGAGCATCTGTGCGGCCTCGAGCCCGGCGACACCGCCGCCGATGATGATGGTGTCGTAAAGTGTCATGCCCCCAAGCTAATGAAAAAGCTTTTCAACAGAAAGGGGGCATATCGGTGGCGGCGGGTGTCAGCCGATCAGTGCTCGTCCCAGTGTCCGTCGTGAGCGGCGTGGCGGTGGCCGTCGTGGATGTAGTCGACGTGGTCGCCGTGGGGGACGGCGACGTGACCGCAGCCCGGGCCGTGCTGGTGGTCGTGGTCGTCGTGGGGCTGGTGGCTCATGCGGGTCCTCTTCGATGTGAGGGGTCGTGGTAGTTCCGGGGGAAACACCACGCATTTTCAATAGGTTTTCAATAACCTCGTTTCTGCAGCGCACGAGGGGAATGAAACTCATTGGCGGTAATGGCCGACATGCCTTGTGACGGTGCGGTCGGAGTCTTGGTCGGCAATGATCTCCAATTCGACATCGCCCTCATATGGGGGTGGTTGCGCTGCGCTCGTCACGCCCGGCATCTTTCCCGGGGTTGCCCACGGACTGCGACCGTGCCATAATGACAATGACTCCCAATAAGGATTTGGGGGATCAGGTGAAGGGACAACCGTGATGAGTGTCCCGCCCCGAGGTAGAGAACCGGACGCCAGCGGTACCCGCCAACACCGGTGGGTCCAGGTTCGCGGGACGGAACGCTGGTCAGGTTGGTCACAGGCCGCCGTACTGAACGCAGCTGACTGCTTCGGTGACGGCGGCTTTCCCGTGTCCTGCACGCCAGCGCCGTCAGTGCCGCCGCCAGCGCTGCTCCTCTCGCTCCCGCTACACCGTCTGCTTGCTCCGCCACACCGCTGAGGTCGTCACCGCGGCGATCGCGGTAGTCAGCGGCACCGCGGCGACCAGGGCCAGTGAACCGGTCGCCGAACGCAGGAGCTCGGTGGCCATGATGTCCGAGGTGAAGATCATGCCGAACTCGCGCCCGGACACACTCAGCAGCACCAGCAGTGGTAGGGCGGCACCGGCGTAGGACAGCACCAGCGTGTAGACCGTGGATGCCAGGTGGTCGCGTCCCACCCGCATCGCTGTGGTGAACAGTTTCAGGTTGGACGCCCCGGGTACCGCCTCGCGCAGCTCGGAGATGGTGGACGCCTGCGCCACCGTCACATCGTTGAGCACGCCGAGGGTACCGATGATGAACCCGGCCAACAGTAGTCCGCTGATCGACAGTCCCGGCAGATACAGCATGATCTGCATGTTGTTCTCGTCGGCCAGGCCACGGAGCTCATTGGTGTCGATCGCCAGCCATGCCAGCGCGGTGCCGACCGAGAGTGCGGCCAGGGTGCCGCCCAGCGCTGAGGCGGTCTTCCAGTTCATCCCGTGCACCAGGAACAGCACCAGGTACAGCACTGCCGAACAGGCCGTGACGGCCAGCAGGACCGGATCGCCGCCGCGGGCCAGGGCGGGCAGCAGGAATACGCCGAACACCCCGAGGGTGATCACCAGGCCGACGATGGCACGCACACCACGCCACGCGCCGACGGCCACGATGGCGATCAGGGTGATCGCCAGCCACAGCCACACCTGGGTGGAGCGCTCGTAGTCCTGGAAGGTGTAGGTGTAGCCGCCGTCCTCGGCGGAACCGGTGGTCAGCAGGATGTCCTTGTCGACGGGCAGCTCGGGTGAGCCCGGGGCGTCGGTGACGGCGAGCAGGGTGCGTTTTCCCTCCTCCGGACCCGAGGTGATCTCCGCGATGACCTGCGGGCAGGATGTGGAGCCGTTGTCGGAGCCGGGGGCGGGCTGGGTGCTGGGATGCTCGGCGGGAGGGGAGGTGTCGAAGGAGCGTCCGATGTGCGGGGAGTTGCACGATCCGGTGGTCTCCATCAGGACAGTGCCGTGGGAGACCTCCTGCGACAGGTTCGAGGTCTGGTGGAAGCTGTCGTCGCTGACGACCTCGCCGCGCGGCCACTGCACGACGACGGCGACGGTGGTGGCGAGGAAGCCGACGACCAGGGCGATGAACAGGATCGCCCGGGGCAGGGTCCAGGTCACCTGGCGTGGATCGAGGTTGCGCGGTTGGATGCGTTCGCGCAGCGGGCGGTGGTCGACGGAGCCGTGGCCGTGGCCGTGACTGTGTCCGTGGGCTGCCGCGGCGTCCAGCTGTGCACTGGCGGCGCCGGTGTCGGGCTTCTGTCGGCCGGGGGAGGGTGCGTGGTGGCGTCCCAAGACGGGGCTGCCTTCCTTGGTCGGGGTGGTCGGGGTGGACGGGAGAGAGCGAGGTCAGGCTGGGGGCAGGAGCAGAGACCCCTGGAGTATATCGACTGCCCCTGTACCACCCGAGTTTTTTCCTGATACCGTGAGGAGCATGTACAAAGGCACCAATTCGGGCATTGCATCCATGAGGCTCCGGACCCGCCGCTGACGGCGGAGAGATCCCCTCGACACGTCACCGCGTCGCTGAGCTACCAGCCACTGAGCTACCGGCCGCCGCGCCGCTGACGTCTCCCGCCGTCCTCCCGGCATACACAGCACACCCACTGTGGAGCCGGGCGGCGGATTCCTGCGTGCTTTCACGACAAAGCCCACGGCTGCCCGGCTCCGGAAAATTTCTGGAGACCACCTATGTCCCGTGTTCGTACACACACCCCTACCGATAGTTCCCACGTCCGTACCTCGGACGTCCACGTCACCATCGGCGGACGCACCGTCCTGACCGGTGTGACCGTCACCGTCGCCGCCGGACGACGCGTCCTCGTCGTCGGCGAGAACGGTGCCGGCAAGTCCACCGTGCTGCGCGTCCTGGCCGGTGAGCTCGTCCCGGACTCCGGCACGGTCGACCGCGCCGGCAGTCTCACCCTGGTCCACCAGGGAATGGACGATTCGCCGGGCCAGACCGTCGGCGATCTCGTCGCTGAGGCCACCGCGGCGTCCGATAAGGCACTGGCCGATCTGGACGACGCTCTGACCAGCGGTGATCTTGGCGATGCTTACGAGGAGGCCCTTGATCGGGCGACCCTGTTGGACGCCTGGGACGCCCACCGCCGCGTCGATGTCGCGCTGGAGGGCCTCGGCGCCTGCACCGACCGCGAGCGTGAACTGCTCACCCTCTCGCACGGACAGCGATACCGCGTCCGGCTGGCCTGCGCGTTGGCATCCGGCGCGGGCACCCTGCTGCTCGACGAACCGACGAACCACCTCGACGCCACCGCCCTGACGTTCCTCACCCGCGCGGTCCTGGACTACCCCGGCGGTGTCGCCGTGGTCACCCACGACCGGGCGTTGCTGCGCGACCTGTCCGCCGACGGTAACGCGACCTACCTCGACCTCGACCCGACGTCCGACGGGACGCCGCGGACCTTCATCGGCACCTACGACGACTGGGCCGACGCCCGCCGTGCCGACCGGGCGCGCTGGGAGCAGGAGTACAGCGCCCAGCAGGCCGAACACCGTCGGTTGTCCGCGGCGGTGGAGGATGCCCGTGGCCGCGAGGTCACCGGTTGGCGTCCCGGTAAGGGCGCGCCCAAGCACGGTCGGGCGACCCGTGTGGACGGGGTGGTGCAGACCCTGCACCGCCGACAGGAGGCGTTGGACGCCCACGCCGTCGACGTGCCCGAGCCGCCACTGGAGTTGCGGTGGCCGGACGTCACGGTGGAGTCCGGACGCTCCCTGTTCCGCTGCGAGAACCTCACCGTGCCGGGACGGTTGGACGCTCCGGTGACCTTGTCGATCTCCGGCGGTGACCGCCTGCTGCTCACCGGGCCCAATGGTTCGGGGAAGTCGACGCTGATCGGCGAGATCGCTGCGGGCAACGGAGCCGTCGGCGAGCACGTCCGGATCGGCGTGCTGACCCAGCATGAACCGCAGTGGGACAACCCCGACCTGGTCGCTGCGGAGGTCTACGACCGGCACGTGCTGGCACTGGGGGAGAGCAACGGTGTCAGCGCGCCGGGTCTGTCGTCCCTTGGCCTGCTCGACCGTGAGGCACGGTCCACCCCGGTGTCCCGGATGTCGCAGGGGCAGCAACGCCGCCTGCACCTGGCGCTGGTGCTGGCGGGCCGTCCGGACCTGTTGGTCCTCGACGAGCCGACGAACCACCTGTCTGCCCCGTTGGTCGACGCGATGACCGAGGCCTTGACGTCCACGCAGGCGGCGGTGGTGGTGGCCACCCACGACCGGCAAATGTTGCGGGACCTCGGTGAGGAAGCCGGCTGGCCACGACTGGAGCTGGGATCGTCACGACCGTCGATTCCGACCGCATGATGCCGACCGTCGTGAATGACGGTAACCGACTCCATGAGTGTTAGGCTCTGGCGGGTGACCGGCTGACTACCGTTGACATCTCACCGACGACGACAACTGCCTACTGACAGGACTGACTATCCCATGGAGATCGTGCGCGACATCGTCATTGTGCTCCACCTCATCAGCTTTGCGCTGCTTTTCGGCGCCTGGTTGGTGGAGGCCATTGCACGCAGAGTCCGCATTACTCGAGCAATGCACTGGGGACTCGCGGCTGCGCTGGTGACAGGTCTTGCCCTGGCCGCCCCCTGGGGGCTCGGAGACGGCGAACTGAACTACATGAAGATAGGCATCAAGCTGGTCGTACTGTTGGCCATAGGTGCCGTCCTCGGAATCGGCGCTGCACGACAGAAGCGTGACGGCGCTGTGCCGCCGGTATTGTTCTGGGTGGCGGGAGCCCTCACCCTGGTCAACGTGACGATCGCCGTGCTGGTCTAGTTTCGGTCGGCAAGAATCTGCACCGCAGGGGGCGTGGGGTGCCGACCTGACCCAGGTGGATACGGCCTGATTCTCGGCCATGATCTGGGCAACCCGCTGGTGGCTCAAGCCCAGGAGTGTGCACAAGCGCTCGGGACGACGGAGGCGGGGAACGCATCGGGCAGACCCCGACGTCGACCTGTTGGTTGTCCATGGGGGTACTGGTGACGTCGCAGAGCTGACCTACTCTGCCGCCAGGAACTCCTGGATCTGGACATCAGGAAGTGTAGGTGACCGACCGGCCCGACATGAAGGCATCGGTCCCCATTCTCACCGGTCACACGGTTATGACACGGGCCGCGGCCAGTGCTAGCCTGGTTCCATGACCACACTCAGCCACGTCGCCCCGGCTGCTGGCGCTGATGTCGAGGCCGTCGGTGACTCCGACGCGCGCGCCGCGCAGATCCAGCGCGGGCAGGACGTGAGCGCAGCCGACCGTTTCATGCTGCGCCTGCTGCGCATCAAGCAGGTCGACCCGATCGACATCGAGGGCGTGAAGAAAGCGCACCGCGCTTTCCGTTGGGCGATCGTCTTCTCCGCGATCCGGTGCACCATCACCTACCTGGTGATCCCGATCCTCATCCCGATCATCAGTGTCGCCGGTGCTGTCGCGACCCCGGTGAGCATCGGACTGTGCGTGGCGGCCGGCATCAACGGTGTCATCGGTGTGCGCCGGTTCTGGAAGACCGACCACGTGGGCAAGTGGAAGTACACCTGGTTCATGGCGTTCGTCTTCCTCATCCTCATCGGCACTCTGGTCTTCGAGTTCACCAGGCTGGTGACCGGGTAATGACCATGAAGAACGCTGAATCCCAGAACACCGGATCACAGGACGCTTTCGAGCCCGAGGTGACCGAGGAGGAGATCCGAGCGCACCTGCAGAAGGACGTCCCCGGCTCCTCCAGCCAGGATGTCATCACGCTGATCTTCATTGCCGTGATGATCATCGCCACCGTCGGATGTTTCGTCTTCCTGATCTAGAAGGGCTGAGAGGGACAGATCATGTCGACCACCGATCACGAGCTGGGTAACGCTGAACGGAGTGACGCAGAGCGGGAGCTGCAGGACGCCTACGACGCTCACGAGGCCTACTCCACCAGTGACAAGTCCGTGTACGACGAGGTCCCCGGAACGACCTCCGCCGACGTGGTCACCTGGATCTTCGCCGGTGTGATGGTGGCCTTCACCGTCTGGTGCATCCTCTTCGTGATGTGACCGCCCGCTCGGTCCGGCGGGGGAAGACCAGCGTGATCTCCCCGTCCACATCCACGCGCGTGACGGCGCGGCCGTAGACCGGCTCCAGGATCTCAGGGGTCAACACCGCATCCGGTGACCCGTGCGCCACGACCTTCCCATGGTCCATCACCACCAGCTCATCGCAGTAGCGTGCCGCGAGATTCAGGTCGTGCAGCACCACCACAGAACCAGGCAGCCCACTGACCAGCTCGAGGATCTCATGCTGGTAGCGTACGTCCAGATGGTTCGTCGGCTCGTCCAACAGCACATGGCGGGCCTGCTGCACCAGCGCCCGGGCGATCAACGCGCGCTGACGCTCACCGCCGGAGAGGGCCGACAGATCGCGGGTGGCCAGTGCCGTCATGCCGACGGCATCCAGGGATGCCTCGACGATCAGCTGGTCCATGGAACCGCCGGTGCCGAAGCGTCCGCGGTGCGGCAGCCGGCCGAGCATCGCCAGCTCAGCGACGGTCATCGGCATGCCGGCGGACGAGACGTCGCGTTCCTGGGCGACCACCGCAACCGTCCGGGCGACATCCCGGCGTCGGACGTCCGACAGATCCTCACCGTCCAGCAGGACGCGCCCGCCGGTGAGCCCCACCGCCCCGTACAGGGCGCGCAGCAGCGTCGTCTTGCCGGAACCGTTCGGGCCGACCAGCCCGACGGTGCCCTGGTCAGGGACGGTGAGGGAGACACCGTCGACGGCGGGGACGGACTCCCCGCCCGACGCGCCACGGAAACTGACCTGCACATTCTCTGCGGTGATCATGTCAGTCCCTCCAGGTAGGTGGTCAGCATCTCCAGGCCGTCGAGGGCCAGGGGAGTGGGCGGGTCAGCGAAGTTCAGCAGCAACGGCAGGACGTTCTGCTCGCGTCCGGCAGTCGTCGTCCCGATGCCGGGCAGGTCATTCACCGCGTCCACGAACTGCTGTTCCTCACCGCCGGGGTACAGGGCGAGAATCACATCCGGGTTCCGCTCCACGACGTCCTCGGTGGTCACCTCGAAGACCCGTTCATCCTGGTCACCGTAGATGTTCGTCGCGCCGGTCCGTTCGATCAGCGGGGTGGCCATCGACTGTGAGCCGTAGGCGTAGGTCACGCCGCCGCCGAGGGTGGGGAAGAGTGCGGCGATGGTTACACCACCCGCACCCGCGGTGTCGGTGAGTTCTTCCAGCCGCCCCTGCAGCTCCTCGATGGTGGACGCGGCGGCATCCTCGCGTCCGAAGACGGTGCCGTAGAGCTCGATCTCGTCCCAGATATCGTCCCAGGTGACCGGCCTGTCGATGTCGCCGCAGAGCGCGGGTTCCTCCAGCTGCGGGACATCCGAGCTGGCCAGGGTCTGCCGGTTGACGGTGTCGGTCTCGCCGAGCACCAGGTCCGCCCCGGCGGCGACGACCTCCTCCCGGGAGATCTGCAGATGACCGGAGGCATCGGTCTTGTCGGTGAGTGAGGGGATGGCGTCTAGCTGCTCATTGGTGGCGTCGTCGTAGTACTCGGCGGGGTACTGACCGGCGCGGGTTGTCACCCGGTCCAGCACACCGAGCGCGCTCAGCGTGGGGATCGACGCAGGACGTAGGACGGTCACGTTCTCCGGCGGCGTGTCGAAGGTGACGCTGTCGCCGCAGTTGTCGACGGTGATCGGTGCGCTCTGCGCCGTGTCCGTGGTACCTGCGGTGCTGCACGACGCCAGGACGAGCAAGGAGGTCAGAACGGCACCGACGGCTGACGTCTGCGGTGTTCTCATGCGGCGACTCCCTTGTGCATGCGGTGGACCAGTAACAAAAGGAACGGGGCGCCGACGATGGCGGTGATGATGCCGATCGGGATCTCCTGTGGGGCGAGCAGGGTGCGCGCACCGATGTCCGCCCAGCACAGCAGGACCGCGCCGAGCAGGGCGGACACCGGAAGTACCGCCCGGTGCGAGCCACCGACCAGGCGCCGGGCCAGGTGGGGGACGACCAGGCCGACGAAGCCGATGGACCCGGCCATGGCGACGACGGTGCCGACGAGCAGGCAGGACAGCACCAGCAGGAGGATCCGCATCCGGTCCGGGTTCACACCCAGGGCGAGGGCGGTGTCGTCGCCGGCGGCCAGGGCGTCCAACCGCGGGGCGATGACCAGCAGGACGGCGGTGATCGCCAGGACGGTGACGACCACGGCGAGCAGTGGACCGGACCAGGATGCCAGGCCGAGCGAGCCGAGCAGCCAGAACATCACCGAGCGGCTCTTCTCGGCGGAGTCGGAGGCGAAGATCATGAAGCTGGTGAGTGCGGAGAGGGCGTAGCCGACGGCGACGCCGGCCATGATCAGCCGGGTCGCGGTGATGCGTCCGGCGGCTCCGGCGACGCCGAAGACGATGAACGAGGCGAGTATGGCGCCGAGGAATGCGCTGGTCTGCAGGGCGTAGTCGCCGAATCCGGCGCCGATGCCGGTGAGGATGGCGGCTGCCGCGCCGACGGAAGCGCCGGAGTTCACGCCGAGGACGTAGGGGTCGGCGAGGATGTTGCGGACGCAGGCCTGCAGGATCACGCCGGCTACAGCGAGGCCCGCACCGACGGCTGCGCCGAGAACCACCCGCGGTGCGCGGATGGTCCAGATGACGGCATCGTGCCGGGGGAGGTCGCCGGAAAGGTCCAGTGTGCTGCCGAAGAGGTGGTGGGCGAGTATGCGGGCGGAGTCGACCGGGGATACGCTGACCGAACCGACGCCGACGCTGAGGACGAGGGTGACCACCAGTACGACGGCGAGAATCCCTGTCCAGGTCACTGCCCGACGACGGGACGCGGTCAGGCCCAGGGTGTCGGAGTGGGCGCCGGGGTGGGTACGGCGGCGGTCAACGAGGGTCACGCAGGATCACGTTAGGCCCCCGACGGCCCGGGCGCACATTCAAAGAACCGTTTGAATGAAGGTTTTACCTGCACGAAATCTGGGGGATCGTCCATGGCGTTCGGAGGGACTCACGCTAGAATACGGAGGTATGACCGCGACAGGTGAAGGCGCCGAGGCCGACGTCGCGCGTATGTGCGACCTGTCCGACGACTGGTCAGAGACCTTCCGCCTCCTCGGCGACCCCACGAGGCTACGACTGCTCACCGTCCTGCACTATGTAGGCCCCGGCGCACTCAGCATGTCCGAGCTCGCCGAGCGTGCGCAGGTGAAGACCGCGACGGCGTCGGCCGCACTGCGCCTGTTGACCGGTGCCGGGATCGTTACGGCGACACGGGACGGACGCATGATGCGCTATGCACTGTCGGATGAACGGGTCCACCGGCTGCTCCACCATCTCGGCGGGACGCACGGTCACGTGCAGCCTCACCCCCACACAAAAGGAACTTCATGAGCTGGCTCCTCCTGCTCCTCGGATTCGCCGTCCTCGTCGTCGGTGGTGAACTGCTGGTCCGGGGTGCGAGCGCACTGTCAGAGCGCATGGGCATTTCGCCGATGGTCGTCGGAGTGACGGTGGTGGCGATCGGCAGCAGCCTGCCGGAACTCGCCGTCGGCATCGATGCCGCGCTCCGCGGAAATACTGGACTGGTCACCGGAAACATCGTCGGTACGAACATCGTGAACCTCCTGCTGATACTGGGCATCAGTGCCACACTGCGTCCGATCCTCACCGGACGCCAGATGATGCGACTGGACCTGCCCATGGTCGCCGTCGTCGCCGCCCTCCTGTTCCTCCTGTCTCTCGGCGGGTCCCTGAGCTGGCCGGCCGGGATCGTGCTGATCGTCGTCGGCATCGTCTACACCGTGCTGATCCTCTGGTACACCCGCCGTACCAAGGCGCAGGAGATGTCACGGCGGGCGCAGGAGTTCCGGGTCGGACACCAGGACGGATACCAGGTCGGACAGCAGCTGACGGTCGACACACCGGACAGCGCACAGGACGCTCCGCAGCCCGCCAACCGTCCCGGCTGGCTGCCACTCCTCCGTGACATCGCCTACCTGGCCGGTGGGATCGCCCTGGTCATCGTCGGTGCGGACCTGCTGGTCAGTGGAGCGGTGGACATCGCCACCGCTCTCGGCATCTCGGACACGCTGGTCGGGCTCACCGTGGTCGCCGTCGGTACCTCCGCCCCGGAACTGGTGACCTCTGTCGTGGCCACCATCCGTGGCCAGGCGTCCATGGCGGTCGGCAACCTCATCGGGTCCAGCGTGTACAACGTGGTGTTCATCCTGGGGTTGACGATCGTCGTCGCCCCGGACGCCATCCCAGTGCCCGCCGAGGTGTTGTACGTGGACATGCTCGTGATGGCGGCAGTGTCACTGCTGGTGGTGCTGCTCTTCCGTACCGGACGCAGGATCACACGCAAGGAGGGCATCGTGCTGGTCTTGCTGTACGCGGCGTACCTGACGTATCTCCTGCTGGCCCGCACGTGAGACCCGCACAAGAGATCCGGACATGAGATGTAAACATGACTGGGTCCCTGTAAACATGCGTGAATCACGCGGGAGAAAACCGGGGATAATGGAAAATGCGCGGAAACACCGGCCACACAGCCAGGTAATTCTGACTCCCTAGATTGAACGGGTACTTAAGGACACGTTCAAGAGGAGAAGATATGTCCCTGTTCCGCAACAGCCGGTCCACTGGAGCCCGAACCAGGGGTCGTTCCGCCTGGTCACGACGGGCTGCAGTCGCCACGGTCGCCGGACTGAGCCTGGTTGTCACCTCATGCTCCGGATCCCGCGCCGGTGATGACGTCGCCGATGCAGAGTCCTGCCTCGACACCTCGGGCGACTCGGTCAAGATCGGCCTGATCAACTCGCTGTCCGGCACCATGGCCATCAGCGAGACCACCGTCAACGAGTCCCTGAAGATGGCGGTCGAGGAGATCAACGACGACGGCGGTGTGCTCGGCAAGGAGCTCGAGATCAAGGAGGAGGACGGTGCGTCCGAACCCGCCACCTTCGCCGAGCGTTCCCAGCGACTGATCCAGCAGGAATGCGTCGCCGCCGTCTTCGGCGGCTGGACCTCGGCGTCCCGCAAGGCGATGCTGCCGGTCTTCGAGGGCAACAACTCGTTGCTGTTCTACCCGGTGCAGTACGAGGGGCTGGAAGCGTCCGACAACATCTTCTACTCCGGTGCCACCACCAACCAGCAGATCATCCCCGCACTGGACTACCTGCGGGAGGAGGAGGGCGCGGAGTCGCTCTTCCTGCTCGGCTCCGACTACGTCTTCCCCCGCACCGCGAACCTCATCATCAAGCAGTACGCCGAGGAATACGACATGGAGATCGTCGGCGAGGACTACACCCCGCTGGGCTCCACCGACTTCACCACCATCGCCAACCGCATCAAGGGTGCCGGGGCGGACGCGGTGTTCAACACCCTCAACGGTGACTCCAACGTCGCCTTCTTCCGCCAGTACAACAGCATCGGGTTGGACGCTGCGACCATGCCGGTCATGTCGGTGTCCATCGCCGAGGAGGAGGTCGAGGGCATCGGCGCGAACAACGTCGAGGGCCAACTGACCGCCTGGGACTACTACCAGACCGTGGACACCCCGGAGAACGAGGCCTTCGTCCAGCGGTTCAAGGACAGGTACGGTGCCGACCGGGTCACCTCCGACCCGATGGAGGCCGCCTACACCAGCGTCTACCTGTGGAAGGAGATGGTGGAGTCCGCCGACTCCTTCGAGGTCAACGATGTCCGTGACGCCGCGGACGGTACGTCATACGACGCGCCGGAAGGCACCGTCACCGTCGACGGAGACAATCAGCACATCACCAAGACCCCGCGTATCGGACGCATCAACGGCGAGGGCCTGATCGACACCGTCTGGGAGGCGGACGAGGCTGTGGAGCCGGACCCGTTCCTGGACACCTACGACTGGTTCGACACCAGTGAGGCCACCGAACAGGTCGAGGCTGACGAGGCTGAAGACTCTGAAGACACCGAGGACGAGAGCTGACCCATGGACGTACTGCTCTCCCAACTTGTCGCAGGGTTGAGCGTCGGCTCGGTGCTGCTGCTGGTGGCGGTCGGTCTGTCGCTGACATTCGGGCAGATGGGCGTGATCAACATGGCCCACGGCGAGTTCATCATGGTCGGCGCGTACACCGCGTACGTCGTCCAGAGCATCCTCGGCGACGCCGGACTGTCCCTGCTGGTCTCCCTCCCGGCCGGATTCATCATCGGTGGACTGCTCGGTGTGCTCCTGGAACAGGTGCTGATCAGGCACATGTACCACCGGCCGTTGGACACATTGTTGGCCACCTTCGGTGTGGGGCTGATCCTGCAGCAGATTGCCCGTGACATCTTCGGTGCACCGGCGGTGGACGTCCGCGCCCCGGAATTCCTCCGCGGCAGCGTCAGCTTGCTGGGCACCACCGTGCCGACCTCGCGCCTGTTCATCCTGGCACTGGTCCTCGCCGTGGTCGTCCTGCTGGGCCTGTTCATGACGAAGACCCCGGAAGGACGCCGTATCCGGGCCGTGGTGCTCAACCGCGACCTCGCGGAGACCAACGGCATCAACACCCGCGCGACCGACCGGATGGCCTTCTTCATCGGTTCCGGCCTTGCCGGAGTGGCCGGTGTGACCATCACCCTGATTGGCGCGACCGGCCCGACCATCGGCCAGAACTACATCGTCGACGCCTTCCTGGTCGTCGCCGCCGGCGGCATCGGGAAGATCAAGGGTGCGGTCATCGCAGCCTTTGCCTTGGGGCTCATCCAGGCATTCGTGGAGTACTCCACCAGTGCCAGCATCGCGAAGTTCGTGGTGCTGATCGTCGTCGTCGCCTTCCTCCAGTTCCGACCACAGGGCCTGTTCCAGGCCCGGACGAGGAGCCTCGCATGAGTGCCCCGACACTCCCCGCACCGCAACCCGGTGCCGCCTCCGGGATTACACCCGGTGGATCAGAAAAGTCTCCGCGCTCGCAGCTGCGCCGTGCGACCGTCGTCGTCGGCGCCCCGCGGGCCCGATGGGTCGGGATCGGCCTGGCCGCCCTGGGTATCGCCCTGCTCGCCGTCGCTCCTGCGGTGCTCAGCCCTTTCGGGCTGAACCAGTTGGGACGCTTCATCTGCTACGCCATCGTCGCCGTCGGCATCGGTATCGCGTGGGGACGAGGCGGCATGCTCACCCTCGGCCAGGGTGCCTTCTTCGGACTCGGTGCCTACATCATGGCGATGCACATGCAGCTCGCCGACGCCGAGTTCGACGGCAACGGTGTGCCGTCCTTCATGTCACTGTCGGGCATCCACCAGGTTCCGGCCTGGTGGGAGCCCTTCCGCAGCCCGGCGGTGACGATCATCGCCATCATCGTCCTGCCTGCACTGGTGGCGTTCGCCCTCGGGTTCTCGATCTTCAAACGGCGGATCAAGGGCGCCTACTTCGCCATCCTCAACCAGGCACTCGTCGCCGCCACGGTGGTGCTGCTGGTCGGCCAGCAGGACACGCTCGGCGGGTCCAACGGACTGTCCGGCTTCCGCTACTTCATGGGCTTCAACCTCAACGACCCGGTGAACAAGCAGATGCTCTTCACCATCGCCGCGGTCATCCTGCTGGCGATGCTGGCGGTGGCCTACTGGCTGATGCGCAGTCGCTACGGCGAGCTGCTCGTGGCCACCCGTGACGCCGAGGAGCGCGTCCGTTTCCTCGGGTACGACCCGGCGCTGATCAAGGCGGCCGCCTACATGATCGCCGCGGTCATGGCCGGTATCGCGGGTGCTCTGTTCGTGCCGATCGTCGGCATCATCTCCCCGGCGGAGATCGGGGTCGTCCCGTCCATCGTCTTCGTCATCGGCGTCGCCGTCGGCGGACGCACCAGCCTCTTCGGCCCCGCGCTGGGCGCGCTGGCCATGGCCTGGATGGAGTCCACCCTGGCGCAGTCCTTCCCCTCCGGATGGTCCTACATCCAGGGACTGCTGCTGGTGCTGGTCATCACCCTGCTCCCCGGTGGCTTGGCATCGACGGCGGGGCTGTTCAAGAAACGCAAGGCAGCGTCCGAGGAGACTGAGGTGTCCGACGACACGGTGACAGCAAAGGAGAAGGCAGATGACCGACAACAGTTCTGACACCGCCTCGACCGGCCTGGTGGCCACGAACCTCACGGTGCGCTTCGGCGAGTTCACTGCCGTCGATGACGTGTCCTTCCACACCGCCCCCGGTGAGGTGCACTTCCTCATCGGACCCAACGGCGCCGGCAAGACCACCTGCGTGGACGCCATCTCCGGACTGGTCCAGGGCACCGGCTCGGTGACCCTCGACGGCCGGGAGATCCTGGGCACCCCGGTGCAGAAGATCGCCCGCCTCGGGGTCGGACGGACCTTCCAGACCGCGAGTGTCTTCGAGGAGCTCAGCGTGCTGCAGAACCTCGACATCGCCTGTGGCCTGCACCGCAAGCGACGCTCCCTGTTCGGTGTGCGCCGTTACGTGGACCCGCGGATCGAGGAGGCCCTGGAACTCACCGGACTCGGGCCGCTGGAGAACCGCCGGGCAGGCATCCTGTCGCACGGTCAGAAACAGTGGCTGGAGATCGCGATGCTGCTGGTGCAGGACGCTCGCGCCCTGATGCTCGACGAGCCGGTCGCCGGCATGAGCGAGGACGAACGCATCGCCACCGGCGAGCTGCTGACCCGTATCGCGCCGGGCCGGATGGTGCTGCTGGTGGAGCATGACATGGAGTTCATGCGGCGCTTCGCCAGCCGGGTCACGGTGCTCAACCGCGGCGAGATCCTCGTCGAGGGCAGCGTCGACGAAGTGCAGTCGCACCCGGCCGTTCAGCAGGTCTACCTCGGGGCCAGCGCCGGAACGGCACCCGAATCCACGATTGGAGCGGAGTAACCATGCTTGAACTCGAGAACATCACCGCCGGCTATGGCCGGACCACGGTGATCCACGATGTGTCGTTGAGCACCGGGGACGAGGGCGTCGTCGCCGTCCTGGGGCACAACGGCGCAGGCAAGACCACCCTGTTGCGCGCCGCCGTCGGCCTGATCAACCCCACCGGTGGCAGGGTGAGATTCGACGGAACCGACATCACCCGTAAGGCCCCGCATGACCGGGTGCGGATGGGCATGGCTTATGTCCCGCAGGGACAGAAGTCCTTCGAGCAGCTCAGCACCATGGAGAACCTTCAGGTCGTCGCTGATCTGCAGGGGAAGGACGGTAAAGCCCGCATCGACGAGGCACTGTCCCGGTTCCCGGCCCTGGAGCCCATGCTGGACCGCCAGGCGGGCCTGCTGTCCGGTGGTCAGCGTCAGCAGCTGTCCATCGCCCGTGCCCTGATCACCCGGCCGCGCCTGCTGGTGTTGGATGAACCTACGGAGGGCATCCAGCCGTCGGTGGTCGCCGAGATCCAGCAGACGGTGCGGGACCTCGCCGCCGAAGGGGTGAGCGTCCTGCTGGTCGAGCACCACATGGATTTCGCGCTGTCGGCCTCCCGCAATTATGCGGTGATGTCGACCGGCCGGGTGGTGCTGCGGGGCGAGACGGGACCGTCGGTCGACCTCGAGACCATGGGTGCGGAAACCGAGAAGGTGAAACAGGCGCTCGCGGTGTGACGGAAGGTGGTCACTCCTCGAGGATCGCGGTGATCATGATCCGCACCTGCGGGATGTCACGGGTCATCGTGTTCCACACGCGGGTGTAGGACGTCCCTTCGTAATGGTGCGCCAGGAGATCACGCATCCGTTTGATCTGGGACCACGGCACCTGGGGGTGCGCGTCGATCGTAGGCGGACTCAGTCGTGCAACGTTCTCCCCGATCTTGACGATGAGGGACTCTGCTGCGAGTCCGGGAACATTGGCCGGATCGCCGAAGAACCACTCGTGTCCTCGTGTGACAAGTTCTGCGGCGAGGTCGCACAGTCGGACGATCTCGCTGAGTGCCTTCCTGTCCCTCCTGTTCACGGTGCTCGGTGGCTCACAGGTCGACGGCTGTGGTGGTGATGGGATGCCCAGGGCGTAGGTCGTCGTCGGAGACGATATCGACGTCTACGTCGAGCAGCTCATTGGCATCCTCCACGAAGCCTGCCAGTGCAAGAAGCCCCATCCCCGATGGCAGGGTTGCCAGGAGGTCGAGGTCGCTTCCGGGGTGGTCTGCGCCCCGGGCGGCGGAACCGAACACCCGGACATTGCTGAGCCCGTAGCTTTGGGCGAGTTCCAGCAGCTCATCCCGGTGGGTGGCAAGGGCTTCGTGGGGCAGTGGTCGAGCCGCCAGCTGTAGTCGTTCGAGCATCTGCTCGGAGGGCTGACGTCGGCCGGACTCGTACGCCGCGATATTCGGCTGTGCGACCCCGGAACGACGCGCCAACTCGCTCTGGGTGAGCGAGGCGGACTGACGTAGGTCCCGGAGTGTATTCGACATGGTCACATTATATCAGGTGATATGACCAACCACCCCCGCGGTGTTTCGGTCCCGTTAAGGCTGCTGCCGCATGCCCCACCAGCACGGGAAGGGCAACTATCGTGGATGCGGTAAGCACGACTGACTCACGCCTGCGAGAAAGGACACCGGCTGTGGACCTCACCCCGAGGGAGCAGGAGAAGCTCCTCATCTTCACCGCGGCCGAACTCGCCCGCCGGCGCCAGACCCGGGGCCTGAAGCTCAACGTCCCCGAGGCCACCGCGCTGATCAGCGATGCGGTCATCGAGGCAGCCCGCGACGGACGCACCGTCGCCGAGGCGATGGAGATCGGCACGCAGGTGCTCGGCGGGGAGGACGTGCTGGACGGCGTGCGTGACATGCTCACCCTCATCCAGGTCGAGGCGACGTTCCCGGACGGCACGAAGCTCGTCAGCGTCCACGACCCGATCGGGCAGTGACCATGGCCTCTTCACACATCACCGTCCTGTACGCCGGCGCCGAGGCGTCCACCCCGAACGCTCTCGCCGAGGCATCCGGCGCGCCCGTGGTCACCGGCCCGCGCGACCTCGCCCCGTTTACCGAGCAGGCCAGGACGCAGGACGCCACGCTGGTCGTGGTCCCCGCCGGGACGAACCGCGACCTCACCTCAATCGCCCAGGCGGCCCAGGCCCTGCAGTGGGCACAGCGTCAGGGGACCAGCGTGGTGCTCGGGCCGTCGTTGATCGACGCGACCCGGGCCATCGCCGAACTGCGCCGTCACCTGCGCGCCGCGGCCGAGGACCACGATGCGGTCCTCTTCATCGCCGCGACCGTGGATCCGTTCGCCGATGCGGAGCTGTTGCGCCGGGTGCGACTGGCCCAGCAGTTCTCCGAGAACCTCCTGGTGGAGGTTGCCTTCGAGGGATCCTGGCCGTCGGTGGACTCGGCTCGGGAGCGACTGCGGCTGCTGGGTGCGACGACTGTCGCCGACATCCGTGCTGATCTTGTCCTCGTTGACGTGACGACACCCCTTTTCCGCCGATCGTCATTGGCCACCGCCGCCGAGCGGGCGTCCCACACCGCCCTGCACCTGGCGAAGGACCACGGTGACGACGGTATCGCCGCCGGACTGCTCGCCGACCACGAGACCGGGTTCGCCCATTCCCACGGCGACGAGGGGCATTCGCACAGCCACAACCATTCCCACGGCCACAGTCACCACCACTAGAAGAACACGGAGAAACCATGTCCGGATCCGCCGCCGGCTACGGCACCGCACCGGGTGCCGAGCCGACCATCGAGCTCAACTCGGGACGTCGCACGACCACCCTGCGCGTGGCCAACACCGGTGACCGCGCGGTCCAGGTCGGCTCGCACTACCACTTCTTCGAGGTCAACCCGGCCCTCGACTTCGACCGTGAGGCCGCGTGGGGAATGCACCTGTCCATCCCCTCCGGCCTGGCGGTGCGTTTCGAGCCGGGTGACACCCGCGAGGTGGAGCTCGTCGACTTCGGCGGCCGGCGCGTCCTGCACGGCTTCGGCGGCATCACCGAGGGGGCGTTGGACGATCCGGCGGTGAAGGCCGCCGCAATGGTGAAGCTGCCTGAGTTTCTCGCCAGCAATGATGAAGTCGACCCGGCCAGTACCGAGGAGCTGAACTGATGAGCACCATCGACCGGCACCGCTACCAGGAGATCTACGGCCCCACCACCGGGGACACCGTCACCCTGGCGGACACGAACCTCACCGTCCGGATCACCCACGACCACCTGGCAGGCGCCTACGGCGACGAGTCCGTCTACGGTGGCGGCAAGGCCGTTCGCGACGGCATGGCGCAGGACCCGGGCGCCACCGCAGCATCCGGCGCACTCGACACCGTGATCACCGGCGTCATCGTGCTGGACGCCGTCGCCGGCGTGGTCAAGGGCGATGTCGGCATCCGCGACGGCCGCATCGTGAAGATCGGTAAGGCCGGTAACCCGAACACCCAGGACGGCGTGGATCCCGAGTTGATCATCGGCCCCGGCACCGAGGTCATCGCCGGGGAGCACCGCATCCTCACCGCCGGTGGCGTGGACTCCCACATCCACTACATCACCCCGCAGCAGGCCGAACACGGCCTGGCGAACGGCATCACCACCTTCTTCGGCGGCGGTACCGGACCGGCGGAGGGGACGCTCGGCACCACCTGCACACCCGGAGCGTCCGGCGTGCAGTTCATGCTGCGCGCCGCCGAGGGCATGCCGGTGAACACCGGCTTCCTCGGCAAGGGGTCCGGTGCGTTACCGGACGCCCTGGCCGAGCAGATCGTCGGCGGTGCCGCGGGCCTGAAGATCCACGAGGACTGGGGTGCGACCCCGGCGAACATCCGTAACGCCATGGACGTCTGCGACGAGTACGACGTGCAGCTCGCCATCCACACCGACACCCTCAACGAGGGCGGCTTCTTCGAGTCGACCGCCCGGGCTTTCGGCGGACGCACCGTCCACACCTTCCACTCCGAGGGTGCCGGTGGCGGCCACGCCCCGGACATCCTGCGGGTCACCGGCATGCCGAATGTGCTGCCCGCCTCGACGAATCCCACGCTGCCGTACACGGTGAACTCGGTGGAGGAACTGCTGGACATGGTGATGGTCTGCCATCACCTGTCGCACAACATCCCCGAGGACGTCGCCTTCGCCGACTCGCGTGTGCGCGCCGAGACCATCGCCGCCGAAACGGTGCTGCACGACCTCGGCATCATCAGCATCTTCAGCTCCGACTCCCAGGCGATGGGACGGGTCGGGGAGTCCTGGATCCGTGCCTTCCAGACCGCGCACCACTGCCGGGAGCAGCTCGGCGAGCTGGCGGAGGATGCGGGCACCGGCGACGACAATGAGCGCGTGCTGCGCTACGTGGCGAAGATGACCATCAACCCGGCGATCGCCCAGGGCATCGGTGAGCACGTCGGGACGATCGAGCCCGGCAAGCTGGCTGACCTGGTGCTGTGGCCGACAGAGACCTTCGCGGCGAAGCCCCGCCTGGTGTTGCGGCAGGGACGCATCGCCTATGCCCGGATGGGTGACCCGAATGCCTCGCTGGCCACCCCACAGCCGGTGTTCTACCGCGACATGTTCGCCAACTACGGCACCGCCCTGCAGGCCACCCGGGTGACGTTCATGTCGGCTGAGGCGATCGAGGCGGGTGTGCCGGAACACCTGGGCCTGACCTCGATGGTCCTGCCGGTGTGCGGTACCCGCTCGGTCGGCAAGAAGGACATGGTGCGTAATGACCGCCTGGCGGAGATCGCCGTGGACCCGGACACCTACGAGGTGACCGTCGACGGTGTCCCCGCCACGATCGACCCGGCGACCACGCTGCCTCTGGCGCAGAAGTTCTTCCTGTTCTGATGCTCCCGTTCCTGCAGGCGTTGACCTACGCCGACTCTGCCTACCCGTCGGGACGCTACACCCTGTCCCACGGGCTGGAAGGCCTGGTCGCCGCTGGTCGGGTGCGTGGGACGGACCAGGTCACCGAAGTGCTGCTGGATCATCTGCGGCACACCGCCGCGCCGGGGGACGGGGTCGCCACCGCGGTGGCGGTGCTGGAAGGGGCCCTGTCCACTCTGATCACCGCCGACCATGAACTCGCGGCGACCAAGGTGACCGGCGAGTTGCGACGGGCCTCTACCCGCGTGGGACGCCAGCTGTTGTCGGTCAGTGGTGATGTCGACACCCGCCTGGGCCACGAGATCCCGTCACTGTTGGCCGCCTACCGGGACGTGGTGCAGGCGAAGGAGACTCCCGGTAACCAGGCGATCGCCGCAGGGTTGATACATGCGTCCCACGGTCTAGACGCGGTGACCGCCGTGGCCACCGAACTCACAGGGCTGGCCGTCGGCTGGGCCGGTGCGGCACTGCGCCTGCGGCAGTGCGACCATATCGGTGCCCAGGTCGCGATCACCGCGGCGCACCCGGTGATCGCCGAGCTCAGCGAAGACTGCGTCCGGACCGCCGAACACCTGCTGGACACCCGACAGTGGCGGTTGCTCGGACGCGCCAGCCCCGGCAGCGACCTCGCCTCCGCCCAGCACGAGACCGCCCCCGCCCGTCTGTTCATGAGTTGAAAGCCCGAAGTAAAAGCCCGAAGTGAGAGAAGGTAGCCCCATGACCACCCCGAACCCCTCCACCCCGGATCCGGTGACCGGTACCGGTTCGCCCTTGCGCATCGGCATCGGCGGTCCCGTCGGCTCCGGAAAGACCGCCCTGATCGAGGCGCTCGTCCCACTGTTCGTCGATGCCGGACGCCACGTCGGCGTGATCACCAACGACATCTACACCCAGGAGGACGCCATCCACGTCCGCCAGGAACTCGAGGGTGTGATCAGCCCGGACGTGGTCATCGGTGTGGAGACCGGCTCCTGCCCGCACACCGCGGTGCGCGACGATCCGACGATGAACCTGATGACCGCCGCGGACCTGCTCGACGAGCACCCGGAGATCGACACACTGTTCTTCGAGTCCGGTGGCGACAACCTCACGCTCACGTTCTCCCCGGCGCTGGTGGATGTCTTCGTCTTCGTCCTGGACACCGCCGAGGGGCAGAAGATGCCGAAGAAGCGCGGTCCGGGGATCACCGAGTCCGACATCCTGGTGATCAACAAGACCGACATCGCTCAGTACGTACGCTGCGATCTAGACATCATGAACACCGATGCCATCGACGTGCGCGACGGAAAGCCGGTCGTGCTCACCGACTGCCTGGCTGGCAAGGGTATCGATGATCTCCGGGTGGCGCTGGAGGGCTTCCGGGCGTGACGGCAGTTCGGACGGACCGCCTCGACCCGACGGCGCTGACCCCGCCGGTGCCGTGGGAGGTCGAGCGGTTCCTTCAGGCGGAGGTGGACGGGCGGGCTGCAGGTGAGTCCGGAAGCAGCGGCGTGATGCCGGTGGGACGTCCCGGAAAGGTCGGCGTCCTGGATGTGACGCTGGACGCTGATGCCCGCGATATCACCGGCCTGACCTCGCGCTTCGTGAAGGCACCGATGCAGCTGACCCGGCCGCTGTACGTGGACCCGTCCGACCCTGGCGAGGCCTTCCTCTACGCCCGTACCACCGGTGGTGGGCTGGCACAGAACGACCGGATCCGCCAGATCGTCCGACTGGAACCCGGGGCGCGGGTGACAGTGACCACTCAGGCGGCAACGCCGGTGCACCGGATGAACGCCGGCATCGCCAGCCAGTGGGTGAGCCTGTATGTGCCCGACGGCGCGGTGTGCGAGTACCTGCCCGGGCAGAGCATCCTCTTCGCCGGATCCCGCCTGGTGCAGGCCACCGATGCGGCCGTCGAACCCGGGGGCACGCTGCTCGCTGCCGAGGTGATGCTGACCGGACGGCTGGCACGCGGGGAACGTGACGGCTTCGACCTGCTGTCCCAGGGCTTCCGCGTGGAACGTGCGGGCCGACCCCTGCTGTCCGACACCCTGTGCGTGGTCGGGGCAGGTCAGGGGCGCAACGAGATGCAGTTGGCGCAGTGGCCGGTGTGGGGCACCGTGCTGGTCGTACCGCCGACCCCGGACGTTGTCCCGGCGCTGCTCACCACCGTCCGGGAACTGTTGGCGCAGCGGTGCGCGGGGGACGACGCCGAGGTTCTCACCGCGGCGTCGTCCACCATGGTCGGTGCGGCGGGGGTCACCGCGCGCGTGGCGGGCGAGGACCCGGTGGCCGTCCGGGCGCTGGTAGATGAAGTCCACAGCACGGCCCGGCAGGTCATGCTCGGACGTCCGGCCGTGGACCTGCGGCGAATGTGAGACCGTACTCCGCCAGCGCGTCCCGCAGTTGGTCGATCTGCTCGACCGAGTGCGTGGCCATCACCGTGACGCGGAGAATCGCCTGGCCGCGCGGCACGGTGGGGTAGCGGATCGCCGGGATGTGGAACCCGCGCCGCCGGAGTCGCCCGGCCACCTCCATCGCCTCCTGTTCATCCCCGACCGGGACCGGGATGATGGGCGTCGCGGGGCTCCCGGCGAGACTTCCGGCCAGCCGGCGGACGTTCTCCTGCAACCGCGCGACGATCCGAGGGTCGTCGCGCACCAACCGCACCGCCGCCAACGATGCCGCCACCGTCGGCGCGGACGACGCCGTGGAGTAGATGAATGACCTGCCCTGATTGCGCAATAACTCGCAGGTGACGTGGTTGGCGCAGATGAATCCGCCGTCGGAGGCCAGTGCCTTGCTGGTCGTGCCGATGAGCACGTCAGCGCGTCCTGTGCCTGCCCCGCCTGTCCCGCCTGCCGCGCACCCGCGCCCGTCGCCGAGGGTGCCGATACCGTGCGCGTCGTCGACGAGCACCGAGCACCCGTGCCGGTGCGCCAGATCGACCAGGTCGGCGACCGGGGCGACCGTGCCGTCCATCGAGAACACTCCGTCGGTGACGACGAGGCCATGTTCGGTTTCGCGCTGGACGAGCAGACCGGACAGCGTCTCCAGGTCGCGGTGCGGGTAGATCACCAGCCGGGCACCGTTGGCCTTGGCGGCACGGCACCCGTCGATGATGCTGGCGTGGTTGCGCTCGTCCGAGTAGATGGTCACCGTGTCATCGGCGAGGACGGTGAGGGCGGCGAGGTTCGCGGCGAACCCGCTGTTGAAGACCACGCAGTCGTCGTAGCCGAGCCAGTCGGCGAGCTCCTCCTCCAGCTCACGGTGCAGGGTGGTGGATCCGGTGGTGAGCCGGGAGCCTCCGGAGCCGGTGCCGAACCGTCGGGTGGCCTCCACCGCAGCCTCGACCACTGCCGGGTGGCGGGAGAGGCCGAGGTAGTTGCTGGAGGAGAAGAGCAGCCTGGACTCCCCGTCGACCTCGGCGACGGGGTCCTGGCCGCCGGCGAAGTCGGCGAGGGTGCGTCCGAGGCCGGCGTCCTGCCAGCGGTGGAGGCGGGCGGAAAGATGTTCTGCGACGTGGGTCTGCGGGCTCATGCCCCCATCCTATTGAACAGTGTATAGGGTGGCCACATGACTATTCTCAACTGGGAAGCGTCCCATATCGCCGAGGTTGACCAACGCCATGTCTGGCACCCCTACGCTCCGCGGAGCGCGGCGCAGCCGAGCGTGCCGGTGAGGGCGACGTCCGGCACCACGCTGCACCTGGCGGACGGTCGGGACGTGATCGACGGCATGAGCTCCTGGTGGGCGGCCTGTCATGGCCACGGCCACCCGCAGATCACGGCCGCAGCACACCGGCAGATCGACACGATGAGCCATGTGATGTTCGGCGGGCTGACCCACCAGCCGGCCGCGGAACTCGCCGAGCGGCTGGTGGCCTTCGCCGGACGCGAGGCTGAGGTTGGTGCGGCGGTCAGTGCGGCAGGTGGGGCGCAGGACGAACCGCTGGACTCGGTCTTCTACTCCGATTCCGGCTCCGTGGCCGTCGAGGTCGCCCTGAAGATGGCCCTGCAGTATCAGCGGGGGATCGGCCATCCGGAGCGCGACCGCTTCCTCACCTGGCGCGGCGGATACCACGGCGACACCCAGGGGCCGATGGGCGTCTGCGACCCGGACAACGGCATGCACGCGCTGTGGGGCGGCGTGCTGAGGCCGCAGGTCTTCGTGCCGGAACCACCGCCGCGCGGCAGCAGTGCCGAGATCATCGAGGTCTACCTCGACGAGGTGCGGCAGGCCGTGGAGAGCCACGACATCGCCGCGATCATCGTCGAACCGGTGGTCCAGGGGGCCGGCGGTATGCGCTTCCACGACCATGCCCTGATCCGCGGGCTGCGCGAGATCTGTTCGGCCACCGGTGCTCTGCTGATCCTCGACGAGATCGCCACCGGGTTCGGACGCACCGGCGACCCACTCGTCGGCGCTGCCGCCGGGGTGGTGCCGGACATCCTCTGTCTGGGCAAGGCGCTGACCGGAGGCTTCATGAGTTTCGCCGCGACGATGTCCACCGCCCGCGTGGCCGCGGCGATTGATGCACCTGACGGGGGAGGGGCGCTGATGCACGGCCCCACCTTCATGGGAAACCCGCTGGCCTGCGCGGTCTCGCTGGCCGCGCTGGATCTGGTGGAGTCGGACTACTGGCGGCCCCGTGTCGCCCGGATCGAGACGCTGTTGCAGGACGGTCTGACGCCCCTGGCGCAGTACGACTCGGTGGCGGACATCCGGGTGCTCGGCGCGATCGGTGTGGTGGAGATGGCCGAACCCGTCGACATGTCTGTGGCGACCCGGACCGTGCTCGACCAGGGGGTGTGGCTGCGTCCCTTCGGACGGCTGCTTTACACGATGCCACCGTTCACCTGCAGCGACAGTGAGATCGGACAGATCATCCAGGCGATGGAGGTGCTCGCATGATCGTCCTGGTGACCGGTACCGGGACCGACGTCGGCAAGACAGTGGCCACCGCCGCGCTGGCCGCGTGCGGCGAATCCCGTGGCCACGATGTCGCGTTGGTCAAGCCGGTGCAGACCGGTGAGTCGCCGGGGTCGGGGGACCTGGCGACGATCACCGCACTGACCGGGATCGCGGACACCCACTGTTTCGCCACCTGTCCGGAGCCGTTGGCCCCGGTGACTGCGGCACAACGCGCCGGGGTGTCGCTCCCCAGTCTGGAGGAGAGCGTGCGCCGGGTACGGGACCTCGACGGCCCGGGACGGCTGGTGCTCGTCGAGGGTGCCGGCGGGGTGCTGGTGCAGCTCGGCGACTACACGATCGCGGACCTGGCCCAAGCGCTGCAGGCACCCGTGGCCGTGGTGACGACGACAGGTCTGGGGAGCCTCAACCATCTGGCCCTCACCCTCGAAGCGCTGGCGCACCGGGACATCCGCTGTCTCGGGGTCATCGGCGGATCGGTGCCTGGACCACCTGATCTCGCGACGTCCTGCACGCTGGACGTCCTGCGCGCCGGGAAGCTCGGCAGTCCGTGGCTGGGGGAGATTCCGGCCGGTGCCGGAGCGCCGACGAGTGTGGCCGCGTTCTGCGCTGCGGCGGTGGGGTGGTTGGACGGTGGCCGTCGCCTTCTCTAGACGCAATGTAAAGTATACTGTACATTCTGACGTGTGAGTGTTACATCGCAGGATGCTGCCGAAGCGTCCAACATGGTCCGCCGCTGGCGACGCTGGGAGGAACTCTCCCAGGCGGAGCTGGCGGAACGGGTCGGTGTGTCCCGGCAGACGATCGCGAACATCGAGAAGGGCAATTACTCGCCCTCGGTCCACCTCGCACTGGCGATCTGCCACGAACTGGGCCGCACCGTGGAGCAGATCTTCGGTGACGAGCAGGAACGAGCGCAGGAACAGGAGCAGTGACCATGAGCTACGGAGATGTTGTCGTCCAGCGGGTGAGGGATTCCGTCGACGACGAGTACCAGGAGCAGATCGCCCACCAGTCGGCCAGTGTCGGGATGCAGTACAACTTCCTCGGTTCGCTGCTGACTGCTGCCGCTCTGGCCTGGATCCTGCCGGGGAACTACTCCTGGTTCAGCATGGCGGTGATGCTGGTCCCGATGCTGATGGGTACGGCCGCTTCCCAGCGATGGATGAAGCGCCGCGCCCCACGGCCCAGGTATGCACGACTGTCGCCGCAGGAATGGATTGTGGGAGTGCCGCTGATCGGTGTCATGCTCGCCGGCATCCTGGTCCGCGCGTACGACGGCGACCTCTGGACCGCGGCCGGAATGGTCACCGGCGGAGTACTGGGAGGATTCGCCGGCGCCTGGTTCGGGAATCGCGCGGCCAACTACACCAGGGCACAGGACGAACGACGACTCGAGGCCGCGCTCGAAGACTGACCGGGGACTGACCGGGAACTGACCCGAACCGCCCCAGGTCACTACCCTGGGAACCATGAGTGAGCTACCGCAGGACCTCGCCACCGCCGTCCGGGACGCCCGCCGAGTCGAAGTCTTCACCGGCGCCGGTATGAGTGCCGACTCCGGACTCGACACCTTCCGGGACGCCACCACCGGCCTGTGGAGCCACGTCGACCCGCAGGCCATGGCCAGCATCGACGCCTGGGCCCGGGATCCCGAACCCATGTGGGCCTGGTACCTGTGGCGCGCGGCGAAGGCCCGCAGCGCCGACCCGAACCCCGGCCACACCGCCATCGCCGACTGGCAGCACGTGGTTGACGGGGCGGACGGGGCCGCGGGCGTCAGCGTCCACGTCACCACCCAGAACATCGATGACCTGCACGAACGCGCCGGATCGTCCAACGTCTCCCACCTGCACGGCAGCCTCTTCGCCTTCCGCTGCAGCATCTGCGAGGCCCCGGCTCCCGAACCCGAGCTCCTGCTCGAACCGGTGGAACGACTCACCCCGCCGTCCTGCACCGTGTGCGGCAACCCGGTGCGTCCCGGTGTCGTCTGGTTCGGCGAGGCACTGCCACAACGCGACTTCGCCGAGGCCGAGCAGTACATGCAGGACTGCGACCTCGTGGTCATCGTCGGCACCAGCGGCGTGGTCTACCCGGCGGCCGGACTGCCGCAGATCGCCGCCGCCCGTGGCGTCCCCATCGTCGAGATCAGCCCCGCCGACACCGACCTCACCCCGCTCACCACCTGGTCACTGCGCACTACCGCCGCCGAAGGCTTGCCGGCCCTGGTGGATGCGCTGGACCAGCACTAACCAGCAGGTTCTAGCTGAACCGCACCTCGTCCAGACTCAGTGCGTCCCCCGGCAGCGACTGGCCCTTGGCGATCTCGACGTAACCGGCCGCATGATGGACCAACCCCCTCTGCTCCTCCTCCGAGAGCTCCCGGCGCACCTTCGCCGGCAACCCGGCGGCCAACGACGCGTCCGGAATTTCGGTGCCCTCCAACACCACGGCACCCGCGCCGACGATCGACCCGGATCCCACAGTGGAGCCACTGAGCAGCGAGGACGACATCCCCACCAGTGTGCCGTCGCCGACGCTGAGACCGTGGACCAGCGCCTGGTGGCCCACGGTCACGTCATCGCCCAGCACGCAGGCGGCACCGGTGTCCACATGGATCACGCTGTTGTCCTGGATGTTCGTGCGCTCACCGATACGGATCGCGCCGACATCGCCACGGACCACCACCCCGTAGAACACCGAGGAATCCGCGCCGATCTCCACATCGCCGATGATCACCGCATTCGGGGCGATGAACGCCGACTCGTGGATCCGGGGCGTCCTCCCGTTGTACGGCAGGATCAGTGGTCCGGTGGTGCGGGGGTTCTGGAAGGTAGCCATATTCCCCACTGTAACTATCTGGCGGGCACGCTGCCGCTAGTCGGCACTAGTCAGCGAGGATCCCGGTGCCGCGCAGCCACTCGACCAGCAACAGTCGGGCCGGTTCCACGACCGCCGGCCCATACGTGGCGGCGTCCTGCCGGAACTGCTGTACATCGACCCCCTGGTCCTCGACATCCGGGGCATAACCGTCCAACCACTGCTGGATCCGATCCGGATCCACCTGCGGGTTGAACTGCAGGCCAAGGGCATGATTCGACTGGAACGCCTGCACCGGCGAATGCTCGTCGAACGCCAAGCGCTCGATACCGGCGCCGATCGCCGCCCGGCCGTCCGGCAACTCGATCCGGTCCCCGTGCCAGTGCAGCACGGGCAGGTCCGCCAGATGACGCAACGGACCCTGCCTGCCCTGCTCGGTCAGCTCCACCGGCGACCAACCGATCTGCATCGGCCCCACCCCGGGGGCGACATCACCACCCAGGGCCAACGCCAACAACTGCGCGCCCAACCCCACGCCGATGACGGGGCGTCCCGCAGCATGCCGGGAGCGGATCAGCTCCACGACCTCCGACATGTAGGGGTTGCGGGGGTCATCCACCCTCACCGGCCCGCCCATCACGACCAGCAGGTCGGCGTCGAGCGGGCCCGGGGGAAAATCAACGCCGACATCGGCGTACGACGGGTTCAGGACGTCCTCCCACACCCCGGCGTCCTCGGTGACGACATGGCGCAGAGCAACGGTACTCAACAAGCTGGTGGTGGTCATGGCTCAAGGATACGTTCATGATGGAACCATGGCCCACCTTCTGATCGTCCACCACAGTCCCACCGAGAAAATCCACGGCATGGCGCAGACCGTCATCGACGCCGCACAGGACGCCGCCGAGCAGGTCAACGCCGAACTGCCCGCCGACCAACACCTGCGCATCATCGAACGCGACGCCCTGCACCCCGACGCCGACGAACTCGCCGAGGCTGACGCCGTCCTGCTCGGCACCACCGCCAACTTCGGCTACATCTCCGGCGCGTTGAAGCACTACTTCGACTCCACCTACGTCCAGAACCAGGGGGTCGACAAGATGTTCAGCTACTGGATCCGCGGCGGCTACGACACCACCGGCGCCGAGAAGGCGATGGAGTCGATCACCACCGGTTTCGGCTGGTCACGGGCGGCCGAGCCGGTGACGTTCACCGGCGAGATAGAACCGCACCAGGACGAACTGGTCGCCCTGGCGCAGAACACCGTCGGCGCGTGGTTCGCGAGTATCGGTTGAGTGGTTGAGCCGTTGAAATGTGGCGCGCTACTTCGCGTCGGACAGGACGTAGGACGCCGCGGCCACCCCGGCGGTCACGGTGAGCACGGCCGGCCAGGAACCGATCTTCTTCGCCAGCGGGTGAGACAGGCCGAAACCGAGGACATAGGCGCTGGTCAGACCGGCAGTCAGTGCCGGGCCACCCTTGGTCATCCAGCTACGTCCGGCATGCACCCCGGCGGCGGCGAGAACCACGCCACCGATCGGGCGGATCCCGGTCTCCCGGGCCGTGAGCCAACCCCCGACCAGACCCAGGCTGGTGACGGCGGCAGTGTTGACATCCTTGGCGTTCTTGAGTTGCATCTCCATGACGGTCAACGGTACCCGGGTACGCTCGGGGAGGGACAACGAACCTGATGATCGACCCCGATGAACGAACCCGACGAAGGACACCATGACACGTAACAGTTCCCTCGGGATGGACACACTGATCACCCGACTGTGGGGGATCGACGTGCCGATCATCGGGGCACCGATGGCCGGACGCGCCGGCGGCGAGCTCGCCGCCGCCGTTAGCGCCGCCGGTGGACTGGGCATGATCGGGGTGGGGGCGAACACCAGCCCGGAGTGGATCACCGAGAACGCCGAGATCGCCCGTGGCGGCGGCAACTTCGGCATCGGCCTGATGGTGTGGGCTCTCGACGACGCCGTCGCCGCCACCGGACATGCCGACCAGTTCGAGGCTGCCCTCGCCGCAAAACCCACCGTGCTCTCCCTCGCCTTCGGTGACCCCGGCCCCTGGGTGAAACGCGCCCACGACGCCGGGATCAGCGTCGTCGCGCCGGTGAACACCCGACTGCAGGTGCGCCAGGCACTCGACGCCGATGTCGACGTCCTGTGCGTCCAAGGCTCCGACGCCGGCGGCCACACCGGACGCATCGGCACCATGGCACTGATGCAGAACATCCTTGCCTATGTGGCGATCCACGCCCCGGCCGTGCCCGTCGCCGTCGCCGGCGGCATCGGATCAGGACGCGGGGTCGCCGCAGCCCTCGGTGCCGGGGCGGACGCGGCCTGGATCGGTACCGCACTGCTGGGCTCACCCGAAGCGCTCGGATCCGCCGAGCTGAAGGACGCGGCGGTCACGGCGTCCTCCCGGCACACCGTGCTCACCGGTATCTACGACCGGGCCGAACAGGTCGGCTGGGACATCGACACCTGGCCCACGCGAACGGTCCGCAATGACTTCGTCGACCGTTACGCCGACGACCAGACCGTCACCGACGCCGAACTCATCGCCGCCCGGGCCCCCGGCGGCGACCACGCCGATGATGTGAAACTGCACGCCGGGCAGGGTATCGGTCTGCTACAGCGCAAGGAACCCGCCGGCCACGTGGTGCGGCGGATGGCGCAGGAGGCCTCGACGCTGCTGCGTCGCTTCTGCTGAGCTTTCTCACCCTATCCCGGCAGGTCGCCGACCATGTCGCTGACGGTGGCGCGGGCAGCGTCCTCGCTGATCCTGCCCGACATCAGCAACGAACCCAGACCGTGGCCCAGGGCCATGGCGGTGTCGACGATGCGTCCGGCGGTCTCCTCGCCGAGCTCCGGAAGAGCGGTCAGGCACGCGGCGGTGAACTCCGCGGCCGTGGCATCCAGGTGGCGCTGATAGGCCGAGGCCGCCGGTTCCACCCCGGTCACCGCCATCAACTCCATTGACACCCCGACGCGGTGCAGGGCCCGGGTCTCCTCGTCGACGGGCAGGGAAGAGTCGAAGTAGCCCTCGATCACCGCACGCAGGGACGTGGCATCAGCCAGGGGGCGACGCCAGCGGGCGACGCTGCGCTCCGTGGCTCGGTCGAGGGCCGCGGTGAGCAACGTGTCCTTGTTCGTGCCGTAGTACTGCACGAGCCGCAGGGAGACGCCAGCCTCCGCCGCGACCTTCCGCATGGTCACCGCATGAACGCCGCCGGCCCCGAGGAGGCGGTCGACGGCGTCGAGAATATCGTCCCGGCGGGAGGAGCCGGTGGTCGTTCGCATGAAGACCAACGATAGTCGGTGCCATCAGCGCCCCGGTGCGTAGGGTGGAAGGTGCCATGAATGAGCGCAACGAACACACCCGTTGTCTGGACGTCGACCTCACCGCCACCCCCTGGCTCTACCCGGGACACTGGCCGAGGACCTCCGGCACACTGACAAACGAGGGCTTCTTCCCCGGCACGACCGGGCTCGCCGACATTGCCACTGACCTGGGACGCACCGCTGTTGTCGCGGTGGGTTCGAATGCCTCACCCGGGGTGATGCGCACGAAACTGCGGAACAACGGGGTGTCCACCATCGTCCCGTTCCTGCGGGCCTGTGTGCCCGACACCGGAACCGCCTTCACCGCCCACGTCAGCCCCCGCGGCTACATTGCCGCCGCTCCCTACCGACAGCCCGGAGTACACGCTTCCCTGTGGGTCAGCCTGCTCGACGAGGAGCAGCTGGCCTGCGTCGACATGACCGAGTCGCCGAACTACACGCGCATCCGCTGCGAGGACACGCTGATCCTCGACAACGGTGAGGAACTCGTCGGCTACGACATCTACCGCAGCAGCTGGGGGCTGGTGCCCGACCTGCCACACCACACCGGACGTGGCGAGGAGCCGATGCCGTTCACCCAACGTGACGCGCAGGAGCGCGTGCTGCGGCACCTGCGCGACAGCCTCACCGGCATGGTCCCGTCATTGCCCGACGGCTCCAGCGAGCAGGTCGTCCGGGCGATGTGGACGGACGAGGGGCTGGCACGGCAGGTGTCCGAGGAACTGCACGCCGTGGCACTGGCGGACGGCTACTAGCCGTTGAACGGTGTCAGCCGTTGTTTGCCGTTGTTAGCCGTTGTTGGCTGAGCCCGGCACGGACTGCCAGGACCCGGCGGCGAGGCTGCCGGAGGCGAGCAGGCCGAAGACACTGGCCAGGGAACCGACGACATCGGTGCTGCTGGACAGTGTGATCAGCGAGGATACCGTCGGGTTGTCGGTCGCCGATGAGGCGGAGCTGAAGCTCGGCAGGTCCTGGGCGGAGGCTGCCCCGGTGGTGGCGACGGCGGTCGCGGCGGTCAGGCCGGCGGCGGTCGCGATGGCGACCAGTCGCCTGCGGTAGGTGTTCTTCGATTCAGACATGCACCTGATTATGCCCCACCATGTACAAAGGTGTCTATGGACACTTCAACGGAGACCTCAACGCTTATTTTCGCGGCAAGCTCCACCCCGACGCTCGGCTTCATCGGCTGGGTGATCATCGGTGGTCTCGCCGGTTGGATCGGATCGAAGATCATGAAGACCGACGAGCAGATGGGAGTGCTGCTCAACATCGTCGTCGGTGTGATCGGTGGTTTCGTCGGCGGCTGGCTGCTCAGCCTGTTCGGTGTGGATGTGGCCGGTGGTGGACTGTGGTTCAGCTTCTTCACCTGTCTGATCGGCGCGGTGATCTTCCTGTGGATCCTTGGCGCGGTCACCGGGAAGAAGCGCTGAGCCACGCGTTGAACAGACACTGAGTCCGCACTGCTGGCCCCGACCGCCGTTGGCGGTGGGGGCTGAGTTATTCCAGGTCATTCCAGGGCGGGGACATCAGGATCGTCGGTGATCTCAGCGCTGGCGTTGTCGGCAGCGGGGGCGGCGACCTCTGAGGGGCTCATTCCTTTGAACTTGGCCAGGGGACCGGAGGCGTAGGTGGTGACGGTGCGCCCGTCGGGCCCGGTCCAGTGGATCGTGTAACCACCGTCGTCGGTGTAGCAGGTCCAGTGTGCTTCGGTCTTCGCCTGGTGGTGGGCCTTGCAGAGATTCTGACCGTTGCTGACGTGGGTTGCCCCGTCACTGGTCGGGTCGGTGTGCGGGGAACTGACGATGTGGTCGTTCTCGCACTGTGACGCCGGGACGGTGCAGGAGGGGAACCGGCAGTGCCCGTCCCTGCCCTCGAGGAAGAGCTTGTCGGTGAACCGGAACCGGTAGTGGTCGGAGGTGGGGTATTCCTTGGGGTCGGTGGTGATCTCGCGGACGACCTTCGCTGCCGACTCGAGCTTGTCGGCGCTGTGGCTGTCGACCCAACCGACCCCGCCGACATAACCGGCGCCGATGCCGTGGAGTCCGTCGAGGGTTGTCCGGTACAGGTTGACCCGGATCTTCATCGTCTTCGGGGAGTCGCCGAGCAATCCTAGCAAGATCTCACCTTTGACCTGGGAACCTGTCGGCAGGCCGGGGAGTTCGGCGGCCTCGTCTGCGTCCAGCATCGTGCGTTCGCGACGCAGGCCCGCCAGCCGGTCCCGCGCTTTCGATTCGAGTGCGTCGGCGATGGCGGCACTGGTGGTCTGGGAGCCGGCGGTGAGGATGAAGGTGTTTCCCCGGCGGTGCAGCGTGGTGGTGTTCGCCTCGGCCTCGGCCGTGCGGTCGACCAGGTCAGGAGCGATGTCGAGCAGAGCCTCGTCCACCCGGTCGCGCAGGTCTGCCAGTGACACCGGGTTGGGGGATGTAACCAGCCATTCGGTGACGTGCTGGGTGACTGCAGTGTCCAGCACCGGGAGGAGTTCATCCACCGCGCCGGAGGGGACCGTGGCCAGCTGCCGGTTGATCCGGCCCCAGATCGTGTCGAAGTGCTCCACCGTCACCGTGCCAGTCGTCACCGCGCGTCCGTACAGCCCAGGCATGCGGGTAGCCAGTTCGGCTGCGTGTGCGAATCGGATGGCATCCGACCGTGAGCGTGCCCGCAGTGCCAGTGCTGAGGAAATGCGCTCACGGGGCAGCAGGCTCGCCAGGTGGCCGACGATGGTGAGTTCGCCGTTGTTCAGCACGAACTGGATGGACGTCACGTTGCTGGTGTCGACTGGGCCCGGTGGCGCCGCGGTTGTCATGATCTCGTCCTCCCCGAAGTAGTTTCTACGAAGAACTTTACTCTTTTGCCACTGCGGAGTCAACCATATGTTCGAGTTGATCTGACTCTCGCTGATGATCCGGGCGTTCTCGGCGTAAGCTCGAGGCCATGGGATCACTGAAGATCGCCCGCGTCTACGACGTCCGTGCAGGAAGTACCGACAGCGCAGGCAGTACCGACAGTGTCGGCAGCGCCGGCCACTACCTCGTCGACCGCCTCTGGCCTCGCGGTGTGAAGAAGGAGGACCTGCCGCTGACCGGCTGGCCCAAGGAGCTCACCCCGTCCCCCCAGCTCCGCACTGATTTCCACCACGGTGCGCTGGACTGGGATCAGTTCGGCGACGCCTACCGCGCCGAACTCGACGAACGCCACAAAGTCGGGGAGCTCGACGACATCCTCGCCGAGCTTGCCGACACTCTCGCAGACCGGGACGTCCTGTTGCTCTTCGCCGGCAAGGACACCGAGCACACCCATGCGCGTGTGTTGCAGGAGTGGGTGGAGAGCGTCCTCAGCCGCGACTGAGCAGGTCAGCGGCGATACTCACCGCAATAGTCGCCGGGTGACTCCCGCCCAGACCGTCCATCCCCACCGGACACTGGATGCCGGAGACATCGGTATTGGTGAATCCTGCGTCCCCGAGCTTCCTCCGGAACCGTGACCATTTCGCGGACGACCCTATGAGCCCTACCGAGCCGAGCGGCCCCTGCGCTCCCGGATCCCGCTGGCGTGCCAGCAACGCCTCACACAGGTGCAGGTCCTCGCCGTGGTCGTGGGTCATCACCAGGACATGCGCCCCCGCCGGGATGTCCTCCACCTCAGCCTCGGGGAGCATGGTGTGCTTCACCCGCACCGTCGCCGGACAGTCGGCGACCTGTCCGGTCAGTGCCTCGACCTGTGCGGGTCGGGAATCGTAGAGCCACAGGTCAGCGTCCTGTCGCGACAAGATCCGGGCAAGTTCGATGCCGACATGGCCGCAACCGAATACCACCACCGCCGGCGGGACCGGTTGCGGTTCGAGCAGGACCGTCACCGTTCCCCCGCAGCACTGACGGCCGTGGTCGTACGGGACCTTGTCGTTGAGCCGGAACTCCATGGTATCCGGAGCGTATCCGGCGTCGGAGGTCGCCGCGAGCCGCTCCCGGGCCCGGACGACGGCACCCGCCTCCAGGTTGCCGCCGCCGATGGATCCGTAGGACGCATCGACGGTGACCAGCATCTTCGCGCCCGCCTCGCGTGGCGCGTGCCCCTGTCGGGCGATGACGGTCACCAGGACCGACGGGGTGCGGGACTACCGCAGCGCCGCGGCGTCCGACAACCAGCTCATGGGGCACCCACGACGGTGTCCACCAGTGTGCTCGTCCGCACCTTCTCGATGGCCCAGTACACCGCCTCCGGGGTGGCGGGCGATGGCAGGTCAACGACCGAAGCGACGCGGGAGTCGTCAGCCCCGTCAGTGGACCCGAACGCCGCCACGGCCTGCCGCAGTGCCTCGCGAACCGAGAATGCCAGCATCAGCGGTGGCTCCCCCACCGCCTTCGACCCGTACACCGCGCCCTCCTCGTGAGCCTTGTCGAGCAACTCCACCGTGAACTCCCCCGGAAGTTCGGAGAACGACGGCAGCTTGTAGGTGGACGCCCCGGCGGTGGAAAGCCGCCCCGACCCGCGGTCGCCGGGGTGGGAGCCGTCGTCCCAGCGCAGATCCTCCAGGGTGAGCCAGCCGAGGCCCTGGAGGAACCCGCCCTCAATCTGGCCGATGTCGATCAACGGCGACAATGAGTCGCCCACGTCGTGGACGATGTCCACCCGCCGGGCCTCGTAGCTGCCGTCGAAGCGGCTGACCTCCACCTCGCAGGCGGCGACCCCGTAGGCGACGTACTTGAACGGCTCGCCCTGCATCACCGAGGCGTCCCAGTGCAGCCCTTCGGTGCGGTAGAAGCCGGACGCCGATAGCTGGACGCGCTGCATGTAGGCCTCGGCGACGACCGTCTCCCACGCCAGGTCGTCCGGCATGCCCAGCGCAGACACCCATCCGCGGGAGAAGCGCACGTCGGACGGGTTCGCCCCGAGCATCGAGGCGGCGACGACGCGCAGCCGCGAGATGATCTGGTCGCAGGCGTCCTTGATCGCCCCACGGTTGAGGTCCGCGCCGGAGCTCGCGGCGGTGGCGGAGGTGTTGGGCACCTTGTCCGTCCGGGTCGGCGACTGGCGCACCAGTCCCAGCGGCACACCCAGCGACGTGGCGGCGACCTGCATCATCTTGGTGTGCAGGCCCTGGCCCATCTCGGTGCCGCCGTGGTTGATCAGCACGGAGCCGTCCTTGTACACCAGTACCAATGCCCCGCCCTGGTTGAAGGCGGTGAGGTTCAAGGAGATACCGAACTTCACCGGGGTCATCGCCAGCGCCCGACGCCGCGACGGGTGCGAAGCGTTGAAGGCGGCGATCTCCGCCTCCCGCGCCTCCACATCCGCATGGTCGAGCACCTGTGTCCAGGCCGCCTCCAGACGGTCCGGGTGACGCACCGGCATGTCGTATGGGGTCCGCTGACCCTCCCGGTAGAAGTTCCGGCGACGTACCTCGCGCCCCGGGAGTCCGAGCTGCTGGGCGGTGCGCCCCAGGATGTCCTCGATGACCAGCATGCCCTGCGGGCCGCCGAAGCCGCGGAAGGCCGTCTGCGAGGTCTTGTGGCACTGGGCTATCCGCCCGTGGACGGCGATGTCCGGGATCCAGTAGGCGTTGTCGATGTGGCACATCGCCCGGGCCAGCACCGGTTCGGAGAGGTCGAGCGACCAGCCGCCGTCGGCGGTGAGCGTGACGTCCAACGCGGTGAACAGGCCTTCGTCGGTGAAGGCGACGGTCCAGGTGGAGTGGAATCCGTGTCGCTTGCCGGTCATCGTCATGTCCTGGGGCGGGTCAGGCAGACCCGGACAGGACGTCCGGTGAGGACGGCGCCGGGGGAGGCGACGGCGGCGTAGCCGTGCGGCTGCATCTCCTTGCCGCCGAATCCGCCGCCCATGCGCAGCGACTGCACGGTGACCTCGTGGGCGGGAACGCCCAGCACGTGGGAGACGATGTCCTGGGTCTCGGTGGGGTGCTGCGTGGAGCAGTGCACCAGGATCTGCCCGTTCTCGTCCACCGTCGCCAGCGAGGCTTGGGTCTCCAGGTAGAAGTGCTCCTGACCGGCGAATTCGAAAGTGCCGTTCAGGACGTTCTGGTCCGCCGCCGCCAACGCCGCCGCGGCATCGCCACGCAGCATCGTGGGCTGCGTCCCATGGAACCTGCCCTGCGCGATGGCGTCGGTGAGGGTGAGCACCGCCTCGAGTGGTTCATAATCCACCTCCACCGCCTCGGCACCCAGGCGCGCGGCTTCCAGGGAGTCGCCGAGGAGCCAGGCCACCGCGTGCCCGTGGAACATGACCTCGCCGCCGACCTCCGGGAACAGGGGTTCGTCGTGCTTGGTCCCGGCGTCGTTGATCCCGGCGTCCGGGACATCCGCGGCGGTGAGGACACGCACCACCCCGGGCACCGACAGCGCAGGTCCGGTGCGGATCGCCAGCACTCGCGCATGAGCGTGCGGGGAGCCCACCGGGTGGGCGTGCAGGACACCCGGGTAGCGGTTCACCAGGTCATCGGTGTACAGGGCAGCGCCGGTGACGTGCAGAGCTGCCGATTCGTGCGGGTGGACCTCGCCGACGATCGGGGCGGTGGGACATTGCGACAAGGTGCTCATACGCGTGCCTCCGTGTTCTGCTGTGCCTGCTCAGCGAAGAAGCGTTCCAGCGAGGCGCCCAGCATCGCCGAGCGGTACGCCGCGCTTGCCCGGTGGTCGGACATCGGCGTTCCCTCACTACGCAGGAACTCCGCCGCGTGCGCGATGGTCTCCGCAGTCCACGGCGCACCCTCCAGGGTGGATTCGGTCGACAGCGCCCGCACCGGGGTGGCGGCCACGCCTCCCAGGCCGATCCGTGCCTTGGTGACCACACCGTCCTGCACGTCAACGGCACAACCAACCGCCACGGAAGAGATGTCGTCGAAACGGCGCCTGGCGATCTTGTGGAAGGCGGTCAGCGGCGACAGCGGCAGGGGAATGCGGATCCGGGTGATCAGCTCGTCCCGTTCGCGGACGGACTGCCGGTAGCCGGTGAAGTAGTTGCACAGAGCCACCTCCCGTTCGCCGTGCACCGACGTCAACACCAGGGTGGCCTCCAACGCCAGCAGTGCCGGTGGGGTGTCGCCGATGGGTGAACCGGTGCCCAGGTTTCCGCCGATCGTGGCACTGTTGCGGATCAGCCGGGAGGCGAACTGCGGCAACAGCTGGCCCAGCAGCGGGACCCTCGTGCCCAGCGTCCGCTCGATCTCGGTGAGGGCCATGGCCGCGCCGATGTCCAGGTACTGGTCGGTGGCGGTGATGCCGCGTAGTTCGGGGATCCGGTCGATGACGATCACGTCCGCCGGACGCTCCCCCTTGAGGTTCACTCCGACACCGTGGTCGGTGGAACCGGCGACGACGGTGACGGAAGGGTCGTCCGACATGATCTCCAGTGCCTCGACGAGGGTGGTCGGACGCCGGAAACGGGACGTTCCGGAGTGGACGCCGGAGGCGCCGGCGTCGGTCTCGAGCGTCACCCCGTTGACTGTCAGCCGTGTTGTCGTCTTGTGCGTTGTCGTCTCTTCTGCAGTGGTCACGTGTGGGATCTCCTGTGACTCACGGTGGGCTGGTCGCCTGGGTCCGGACGCCCCGGTGATCGCGGTCGTCGTCCGCGCCGGGGCCGTATAGCAGCCGTGTGCCCACCTCTGGCAGCCGCAGTATCGCATGACGGGATTACTGCCGTGTTACGGGTTACTGGACACGAGACTTTGGTCAGGAGATGCCGGCAGACCACGACTATTCGCTGAGGTGGGCTCCCGGGTTCTCCGGCCAGGGATGTTTCGGGTAGCGACCACGCATCTCCGAACGCACCTGCCGGTAGGCACCGTCCCAGAAGCCACCCAGGTCATCGGTGACCGCCAGCGGACGCTGCGCCGGTGACAGCAGCTGGAACTGGATCCGTCTCCCGGCGATCTCCGGGGAGCCGTACATCCCGAAGCAGTCCTGCAGTCTCGTCGCGATGACCGCCGGGGCGTCCGGCGCGTCAGTCACCTCCGGGTAGCGGAGACGCACCGTCCGGCCGCCGGGCAGGTCCAGGGTTTCGGGAGCGTCGGCGTCCAACCGCCGGTCCCACGGCACCAGGCCGCGGAGCAGGCCGGTGAGGTCCGGACGTTTGCCGGCCACCAGGTCAGGCACCACGAAGTCGAGTAGCTGGGCGGCATGCTCGGCATCGGCGACCGTGGGGTAGCCGGTGACGCCGTTATTGTGCAGATACTGGATACGTCGCCGCAGGTCGGAAGCTGTGGCCGACCAGCTCAAGGAGGCCAGGCCGTGCTGTGCCAGGCCCTTTCGCACCGCCGCTTCCCGGTCGGCCACGGTGATGTCTTTCACCGACACCGGGGTGGCGGACAACTCGATCGCCCCGAGGGCACGCACCCGCCGGGCAGCGAACTTCCCGGACGCTCCACCGGGCGTCCAGGTACAGGTCACCGTGTCGGTGAGCAGCGGGGACGCGGCGTCGAACGCCAGTTCCTGGCCGAGTGTGACCGCATCGCGGATCACCGCACCGGTGCCACCGGTGGAGGTGGCGGACGCCCCGGCGATGTCCGCCACCGCGATCCACTGTGCGCTGGCGGGAATGCTGCGGGCCCGGTCGCTGCCACGCTGCAGCACCGTCCCGGTGCCGGAGGCGGTGAGGAAACGGTCACCTTCCACCCGTCGGGCGATCAACCCGGGGAAGGCGCAGGCCAGGGTGTACGCTACTGCGTCGGTGCCGCGCAGGGGTGGTTTCGCAGAACCCTTCCTGGTAGCTCCCTGCAGCAGCGTCCGGAACCGGGAGACCACCGGGTCGCGGGCGTCCGGTAGGGCGTCCAGGCGTCCCGACCCGTCGTCCAGTACGGCGAGCACTTTCGCCACCGTCGTGGCGTCCACCCGCTCGGCGGCGAGCAACCCACCGCGGGCCAGCCGCGGGTCGGCGGGAATCCGGGCCAGCGTGCGGCCGTAGGAGGTCACCGCACCGGACTCATCCACCGCCCCGATGGCCTGCAGGGTGGACTCGGCGACATCGGCGGCGAGCGTGGGGAAGGCGTCCGGCAGTGGCAGGTCGGACCCTCGTGGCGAGCCCCAGCAGGCCACGTCCAACATCGTCGAGGTCAGGTCGGTGGTGAGCACCGCAGGCGGGGCGGACGCCGGGGCCTTGGCGTACTGCTCGGCGGTGATGCAGCGGTACACCGTGCCCGGGCCCTCACGTCCGGCGCGGCCGGCACGCTGGGTCATCGAGGACTGTGATGCGGTCTCGGTGACCAGCACCGACATGCCGCGGGTGGTGTCGCGCCGGGAGACCCGCGCCAGGCAGGCGTCCACCACCACGCGCACCCCGGGCACGGTGAGGGAGGATTCGGCGACATCGGTCGCCACGATCACCCGGCGGGCGTCGGAATCGGTGCTCCCGCGGACGATGCGGGCCTGCTCGCCGGGGGAGAGACGGCCGTGCAGGGCGAAGGCCTCGATGTCGTTCGCGCTCGCCAGCGCCGCCGCCACCGTCTCCGTCCCGCGGATCGTCGGCACGAAGACCAGCACGTCCCCGGTGGTGTCGGTCAGCGCGCGGCGAACCGTGGCCAGCACGGCGTCCTCCACGGCACTGCGGTGGCGTCGGTCCCGGTTGACCATGGAGTCGGCGGAGGTCGCGTAGTGGATCTCCAACGGGTGGATGGAGGAGGGGACGTCCACCACCGGGGCGGGAGACTTGCCCTCACCACCGAGCAGCTCGGCGAAGCGGGCGGCGTCCAGCGTCGCGGACATGGCGACGACGACCAGGTCGTCCCGTAACTCGCGCAGCTGGGTGACCATGGCGAAAACCAGGTCGGACTCCAGGTGACGTTCGTGGACCTCGTCGATGACCACCGCGGCGACTTCGTCGAGGTCCGGGTCGGCCAGCAGACGACGCAGCAGCACACCCGGGGTGACCATCTCGATGGCGGTGGACGCCGACACCGCGCGGTCGCCGCGGACGGTGTAGCCCACCTCGTCCCCCACGCGGTCGCCGCGCAACTCGGCGATGCGGGCGGCGGACGACCGGGCGGCCACGCGGCGGGGTTGGGTCACAATGACTCGGCCGGTGGAACTGCTGGAACGCACATGTTCGAGCACATACTGCGGGGCCAGCGTCGTCTTACCGGTGCCGGGCGGGGCCTGCACCACCGCCACCCCGCGGGAGCGCAGGGCGGTCAGCAGGTTGTCGCGTCCGGCGGCGAAAGGGAGGTCATGCACGCTGGTCAGCGTACTCTCGAGAGTCGGACGATCCGAGCCGGATCACCATGGCGGTGAAGAAGACCACGAAGAATGCCCCGAAGATGGCGGCCCAGGACATGTAGTTCCAGGCACCCTCGACGTGGTTCTGCTGAGGTCCGCCGTCAGTCTGCAGGAGGTAGTTGTTGTTCATCCCGGCGATGAAGTTGATCGCCGTGAAGATCAGCAGGATCACCTGGGCCAGCACCAGGTAGTGCTGCACTGTCAGGGCGCTGCTGCCACGGGAGGGATCGAGGAGTTCGGGGTCCTCACGGTCCGGTCTGATCGGCTGCTCCTGGCTGCCACGGAGAAGCATGAAGAACAGGATGATTCGGCCCACGGAATGATTCCGAGCAGTGCCCACCCGCCAGACATCCCGGAGTCGTGCAGGCGGCGCCAGGCCAAGGACAGTGCCGGGATGAACAGGGCCAGCCCGGCTATCCCCATCGCCTTGTCGAGGGCCTCCGCCCACTCGTCTGCGATGTCAGGGTGACGTGCCATCCATTCCTGCACGACGGTCAGCAGGACGGCGCCGAGCGCGATCGTCAGCGCCGGGAACCAGAACTCCCGGCGGGAGGCCCGTCCCTTGAACCGGGCCCACCGGGTGAAGAACCGGCCCAGTGCCCGGACGTAGGTGGCTGAATAGTCAGGTGTGGAGAGAGGGGGTTCCTGAGTTGTCACCTCACCGACGGTATCAGAGCGGTGAGGTCACCCTCAGTTCACGACCGGCTCAGGCTCCGCAAGGTAGCGCTCGCGGGAGTCGTCGAGCTCCTCCAGCCACGGGGTGTGGTGCACGGTCGACATCGTGCCGGTCATCACCGAGGGGTACACCTGGTCGCGGTAGGTGAGGATGTTGGTCTTCTTGTCCTTCTTCCACGCCAGGAAGATCCGGACGACCTCGTCCAGGTCGAACATCGGGTAGTCCGTGGCCTCGATGAGGTCGCGGATGTAGTCGGCCTGGAACTGCACCGCCTCCGGGTCGTCGGTGATGGCGTCGTGGCGGGCGGTCCAGGCATTGATGGACTCGGCACGTGCCGCAGCGTCCGGCAACTCGGCGCGGCCCAGGATCAGGTCGCGGACGAACCAGGCCTGGGCGTCGAACATGTTGAAGGTGAACCACTGGTCCTGGGAACCCAGGTAGTAGACCTTCGGGTTGTTCTGCCAGACCACGCCGCGGTACAGGCCGGCGGGGTAGAGGTTGTTCGGCGAATCGATGCTCAGCTCGTCCGGCAGGAACGGGTAGTGGTGCAGATAGCCGGTGCACAGGATGACCGCGTCGTACCCGCGGACGACACCATTGGAGAAGGTCACCCGGTTGCCCTCGAAGTGGTCGATGACCGGCAGTTCCTCCATCCCCTCGGGCCAGGCGAAGCCCTGCGGCTGGGAACGGTAGCTCATGGTCACGTGCGCGGCACCCATCTTGTGGGCCTGCACGCCGATGTCCTCGGCGGAGTAGGACCCGCCGATGAGCAGGACGTTCTTGCCCGCCAGTCGCTCGGCGCCGCGGAACTCGTGGGCGTGGATGACCTCGCCGGGGAACTGGCCGATGCCGTCGAAGTCCGGCACGTTCGGGAAGCTGAAGTGGCCGGTGGACACGATCACGTGGTCGACGACCTCGGTGTGGGTCTTCCTCGCCCGCAGGTCCTCGACGGTGACGGTGAAGTTGTCGTCCTGTTCGTTGTACTGGACCCAGCGCACGGCGTGGGCGAACTTCACCTTCTCCTTCACGCCCGACTGGCTGGCGCGGCCGTCGATGTAGTCCCACAGCACCTCACGCGGTGGGTAGGACGAGATGGGCCGGCCGAAGTGCTCGTCGAAGGTGTACTCGGCGAACTCGAGGGCCTCCTTCGGGCCGTTGGACCAGAGGTTGCGATACATCGAGGAGGGGACGGGCTCGCCGTAGTGGTCGGTGCCGGTGCGCCAGGAGTAGTTCCACTGTCCGCCCCAGTCGTCCTGCTTCTCGTAGCAGACGATATCGGGTACGGGGGCACCCTCTCGTTCGGCTGCCGCGAAGGCCCTCAGTGCCGCCATGCCGCTGGGACCGGCTCCGATGATCACGATTCTCTGCTGGTCCTGCACGTCATCCTTTCCACCCGACGGAATCTCCGTTGGATGATTCAGTGAAGTCATTTGTGCACCCGGTGCAACCAGGAGCGCATAAAATAATACAGCATGCGCATAATCTGCAGGTCGGCGGGTATGAGGTTAGTGTGGTTGAGCATGAGCTTGAAGGAGAATGCAGTTGCCCTCGCCGGCCGGATCGCCGACGCTCTTCCGCTGGGGAACGGGGTTGACCAGCGTGATCTCGCGCCTGTCGGATGGTTCGCCCACGGGCAGGCTGTGGATCGGTTGACCGACAGCTTCGCCGCCGTTCCCGCCGGGCAGCGCGTCCGGTTGGCGAAGAAGACGTCCAACCTCTTCCGTGGACGCACCGGCGATGCCGTCGGGTTGGACGTCTCGGGCCTGCACGGCGTCATCGCCGTCGACCCGGTGGAGCGCACCGCCGATGTCCAGGGCATGTGCACCTACGAGGACCTGGTGGACGTCCTGCTGCCCTTCGGCCTGGCGCCCACCGTCGTCCCGCAGCTCAAGACCATCACCCTCGGCGGCGCGGTCACCGGCATGGGTGTGGAGTCCAGCTGCTTCCGCAACGGGCTGCCCCACGAGGCGGTGCTGGAGATGGACGTACTCACCGGCACCGGTGAGGTCGTCACCTGCTCGCCGACGCAGAACGCCGACCTCTACCGCGGGTTCCCGAACTCCTACGGATCCCTCGGCTACGCCGTGCGGCTGCGGATCCGGTGCGAACCGGTCGAGCCCTATGTGGCACTGCGCCACGTCCGGTTCCACGACGTCGGCACACTCACCGACGCGCTGGCCACCATCGTCGAGGAGAAGACCTACGAGGGTGAGCAGGTCGACTACCTCGACGGGGTGGTCTTCAGCCTCGACGAGGCCTACCTGGTGCTCGGTCGGAAGAGCAGTGAACCGGGGCCCGTCTCCGACTACACCCGCGAGAAGATCTACTACCGCTCGCTGCAGCACCCGGACGGCGTCCTGCATGACCGGCTGACGACCCGCGACTACCTGTGGCGCTGGGACATCGACTGGTTCTGGTGCAACCGCGCCTTCGGTGCCCAGAACCCCACCGTGCGCACCCTGTGGCCGCGTGACCTGCTGCGCTCCAGCTTCTACTGGAAGATCATCGGCTGGGACCGCAAGTACGACATCGGTGACCGGCTGGAAGCACGCAAGGGGCTGCCCGCCCGCGAGCGGGTCGTCCAGGACATCGAGGTCACCCCGGAGCACCTGCCCGAGTTCCTCACCTGGTTCTTCACCCACTGCGAGATCGAGCCGGTGTGGCTCTGCCCGATCCGGCTCGCCGACGACGAAGCCTGGCCGCTGTACCCGTTGACCCCGGACACGACCTGGGTCAACGTCGGGTTCTGGAGTTCGGTCCCGGTCGACCTCATGGGCTCGGACGCACCGGCCGGTGCATTCAACCGCGAGATCGAGCGGGTCGTCTCCGACCTCGGCGGGCACAAGTCGTTGTACTCCGAGGCGTTCTACACCCGCGAGCAGTTCGCCGCGCTCTACGGCGGGGACGCGCCGGAGCAGCTGAAGCAGATCTACGACCCGGAGGGGCGCTTCCCCGGGTTGTACGAGAAGACTGTCACCGGGCAGTAGTCGACAGTGGCCGCCACCTGGCGCATAAGTAGCATATAAGTAGCATACGAGTAGTGAATGAAAAGCAGGAGAATCATGAACTTCACCCCGTTGACGGTGGGCGAGATCGTCGACAAGGTCGTGGCCGCACCCGCACCGTTCCGCATCACAGCCTTCGACGGGTCGACCGGAGGACAGCAGGACGCCGAACTGACCCTGGACATCGCCTCGCCGGATGCCTTGTCGCACATCATCACCGCCCCCGGCGACCTGGGCCTCGCCCGGGCCTACATCACCGGGTCACTGCGGGTCACCGGCGACCACCCCGGGCACCCCTACCTGATCTTCGACCACCTGCAGCACCTCTACGACCGGATCCAGCGTCCGTCTGCAGGTGACATGGTCACCATCCTGCGCTCCCTGAAGGCGCTCGGGGCGTTCCGAGTCCAGCCGGTGCCGGAGCAGGAGACCGTCCCGGGGTGGAAGAGGGCGCTGATGGAGGGACTGTCACGCCACTCCAAGGAGCGGGACAAGGAGGTCGTGAGCAAGCACTACGACGTGGGCAATGACTTCTACGAGCTCTTCCTCGGCGACTCCATGGCCTACACCTGTGCCTACTACCCCGACGACGAGCGCACCGGCGACGATTCAGCATGGCGCTACGGCTCCTGGCCCGTGGGCGCCGATGCCCACGACCCCCTGACCGAGGCACAGGACAACAAGCACCGGCTGATCTTCGACAAGCTCCGGCTCGCCGCCGGCGACCGGCTGCTGGACGTCGGCTGCGGCTGGGGCGGCATGGTCCGCTACGCCGCCCGTCACGGGGTGAAGGCCATCGGCGTGACCCTGTCACAGGAGCAGTACGAATGGGGCAAGGCCGCGATCGAGGCCGAGGGGCTGGAGGACTTCGCCGAGATCCGCTGCATGGACTACCGGGACGTGCCGGAGTCGGACTTCGACGCGGTCAGCGCGATCGGCATCCTGGAACACATCGGCGTGCCGAACTACCAGGACTACTTCACCCTGCTGTTCGGGAAGCTGGCGCCCGGCGGCCGCATGCTGAACCACTGCATCACCCGGCCGCACAACCGTGCCACCCGCACCGGCCAGTTCATCGACCGCTACATCTTCCCCGACGGTGAACTCACCGGATCCGGGCGCATCATCACGATCATGCAGGACACCGGTTTCGACGTGGTCCACGCCGAGAACCTGCGCCCGCACTACCAGCGCACCCTGCACGACTGGTGCGAGCTCCTGGCGATGAGGTGGGACGATGCGGTCGACCTGGTCGGTGAGCAGACGGCCCGGCTCTTCGGCCTCTACATGGCCGGATCGGAGTGGGGCTTCGAGCACAACGTCATCCAGTTGCATCAGGTGCTCGCGGTGAGGCCCGACGCCGGTGGGTACACCGGGGTGCCGGTCCGTCAGTGGTGGCGGCCCTAGCGGTACGCTTTCACCGTCAACACCTGGTGGGTGAACCCCACCCACCCGACGAAGGAGAGTTCTCGCATGCACCGGGCCCGTCCTGCCCTGACCGTCCTGCCTGCTGTGTCGGTCGCCTGCGCAGCGGCCCTGCTGCTGGGCGGCTGCACCATCGGCGACGTCAGCAACGACACCGATGACGTGAGCTCCCCGGCGGATCAGGACATGCCCAGCGACAAGCCGCTGCCCGACGACGGGACCCCGGCCCCCGACATGGAGGCCGAGCCGGAACCCGGTGCCGAGGACGAGGAGTCCGGCGAGCCGGCCGACACCGACCCGAACTCCCCCGGGGCCCGCGGGCTCAGCGTGGGCGACTGCGTCGCCGACCTGGACCAGCTCAGCGGGGACGGGGAGATCGACCTGGTCGACTGCGGGGAGCCGTACGCCGGCGTGGTCTACGCCCAGGCAGACATCACCGGCAAGACCCTCTTCCCCGGCAACCGGCCGATGGGGCAGGAGGCCGGGGACATCTGCGGCGGCGAGAACTTCACCGCCTACGTCGGACTCGGGTTCGGGGAGTCCTCGCTCGACGTCATCACGATGATGCCGTCCAAGGACAGCTGGGCACAGGGCGACCGGACGGTGACCTGCGTGCTCACCGACCCGGCCGTCGAGGAGATCAACGGACCTCTCGAGCAGTCCTGGCGGTGAATCGGAACTAGTCCTGCTCCGGCACGAGGGTGACCAGCTTCAGCCGGTTCGACTCCTCCAGGTGGCTGACCGTGAGCTGCCACGCCGCGTCCGCGGTCAGCAGCATCCGCTCGTCGACGTCGGCGAGAAGGTGCTCGACGATCACGGACATGTCGGGATGCGTGCCGTCCTTGGTGGGGATCATCGCGACCGCCTCGGCGGAACCCCAGAGTCGCGGGTCGGCGATGAAGAGGTGGCCCTGGACGGTGGCGTAGCCCAGCGCGGCATCGCGCAAGTCGGCGACCCGGTCCGCGGACAGTTCACCGGACGACATCGCGTTCTCGATCAGCGGCACCCGGTCGATCGGCTGGTGCGAGTTCACGATGTCCTGGATCAGGGGGGTGGGCAGCGTGTGCAGTGTGCGGGACGCCGCGGCATAGAGGTCGCGGGGTGTCAGGTAGGGGCGGCCGACCACCACGGTGCGGGCCAGTTCCCGACTGGCCATCATGAAGGTCAGCAGGGTGGTCAGTTGCTCGGCCGGTGCGGAGTTGAAGCTGTGGAGATCCCGGATCGCAGGGGAGCACGCGGGCCTCGTCGCGAACAACGGGGTGAATTCGGAAGCGGTAGGCGTGTTCATGACATCTACCCTGCACCCCTGGTGTTTCCGGGTGGTGACGGCGATGAGCAGCCTGTGTTACGGTGCAGGCACTCAGCTACAGCGCTACAGCGCCGACCCCCGCAGCCCGTCGAGGGCCTGGAGCAGGACATCCGTCTCCGCCTCGTCGGTCACCGAGATACGCACCCCCTCGCCGTCGAAACAGCGCACGGCGATGCCGTACTCGGCGATGGCGTCGGAGAAGGCGCGGGCACGATCACCCAGGTCCAGCCACACGAAGTTGGCCTGTGACTCGATCCGGTACTGCTCCGGAAGCGCCTCCAGCACCCGGGTGCGCTGGGTGGCGGTGATGTCGGTGCGGGTCAGCAGTTCGTCCTTCGACTCGATGCTGGCCACCGCCGCGGCCTGGGCCACGGCGTTGACACTGAAGGGGATGCAGACCTTGTTGACCGCCTCGATGAACTCTGGGCGTCCCACCAGGTAGCCGACGCGCAGCCCGGCAAGTCCGTAGGCCTTCGAGAAGGTGCGGGCCACCGCCAGGTTCGGGTAGTCGGCGAGCAGGCCGAGACCGTCGGGGGAGGAGGAGTCGCGGGCATACTCGTAGTAGGCCTCGTCGAGCAGGACCTGGACGTCGGACGGGACGGTGTCGAGGAAGGTGATGAGTTCCTCGCGAGTGACCGTGGTGCCGGTCGGGTTGTTCGGGTTGCACACGATCACCAGGCGGGTGCGTCCGGTGACGGCGGCGGCCAGGGCCGGCAGGTCATTGCGGTGGTCCTCGGTCAGCGGGACCTCCACCGGGGTCGCACCGGCGACCTTGGCGAGAATCGGGTACGCCTCGAAACTGCGCCACGGGTAAACGACCTCATCGCCCGGGGAGCCGGCGCCCCCGCCCTGGCAGGTCGCCTGGATCGCCTGCTGGATCAGGGCGGAGGACCCGGACCCGACGGCGATGTTCTCGGGATTCAGCAGCAGGGAGGACGGGCCTCCCAGCCAGTCCGCGATGCTGCTGCGGAGTTCCCAGGCCACCATGTCCGGGTACCGGTTGCTGGACGCCAGGGCATGTGCCGCGGCACGGGTGACGCCGGGCAGCGGGCCCTGGGACGACTCGTTGCTCGACAGTTTGACGGTGAGGCCGTTCGGGCCGCCGGGGACGTACGGGGGAATCGAGGAAAGGTCGGCGCGGATCATGTCTCACAGCCTAGTCCTCATGCGGTTTTGTGCTGTCGCGGGGGCTGCTGTAGGCTGCGTCTAGCCGTCGTGAACAAGACGGTGTGGAGGCGTGCCAGAGCGGCCGAATGGGACTCACTGCTAATGAGTTGTCTGCTTAACGGCGGACCGGAGGTTCAAATCCTCTCGCCTCCGCCACTTCAGACTCCCCAGGCTTTTCGTGAGGATATGTCGCAAGCCGTCCGGTTCTTGTGGTGAGTAGCCGGGCATTCTGGACGTGGACCCGTTATATGGGGTGTGTGGTGTACCCCGGGTTCGCGTGACATATCCCGTCTGGTGGTGTGCCAGGGAGTCTGGAGTCGCTGGAAACAGCGGGCGCCCGTAGCTCAACGGATAGAGCATCTGACTACGGATCAGAAGGTTAGGGGTTCGAATCCCTTCGGGCGCACGCTTTTCTTGACCGCCCCGCCGGTGGACATCAGTCCCCGGCGGGGCGGTTTCGTATGCGGTCAGCCGCGCTGAGCCACCAGGTCCCCGGCGTCCAACTGCTTGCGCAGTGTCAGCTTGCTGAGCTTGCCGGTGGCGGTCAGCGGGATCTCGTCGACGAAGCTCACCGCATCCGGGATCCACCAGCTCGCCACCCGGCCGTCGAAGAACCTCAGCAGTTCGGACGCGGCGGGCAGGGCGTCACCCTTGGCCTCATCCTCCGGCACCACGACCAGCAGCGGACGCTCCTGCCACTTCTCGTCGGGCATCGCGATCACCGCAGCCTGCTTTACCGCCGGGTGGTCCAGGGCGTGGTTCTCCAGGTCGATGGAGCTGATCCACTCGCCGCCTGACTTGATGAGGTCCTTGGTGCGGTCGGCGATGTGCATGTAGCCCAGCGGGGAGATCGACGCGACATCCCCGGTGTCGAACCAGCCGTCGTCGGTGAAGGAGTCGGCGCCGACCGTGCCCTGGCCGTCGGAACTGAAGTACGCCGAGGCCACCCACGGCCCGCGGATCTGCAGCGGGCCGACCGCCTCGCCGTCCTGCGGCAGCTCGGTGCCGTCCTCGTCGACGATGCGCAGCTCCACGCCGAAGGGCGGGACGCCCTGGGAGGCGCGGGCCTCCTCGTGGACCGCGGTGTCGTCCTGCGCCCGGAGCGCCGGGGTCGGGTGGAACATGGTGCCCAGCGGGCTGGTCTCGCTCATGCCCCAGGCGTGGACCAGGTCGACGCCGTACTTCTCCTCGTACTGCTGCATCAGCGCATAGGGCACCGCCGATCCGCCGCCGATGAAGCGCTTCACCGAGTCGATGCGCTTGCCGCTGGCCTCCAGGTAGGCCAGCAGTCCCTGCCACACGGTCGGCACACCGGCCGCGGAGGTGACCTGCTCCTCCTCCATGAGCGCCTGCAGCTCCGCCGGATCCCCCATCTTCGGGCCGGGGAAGACCAGCTTCGTTCCGGTCATGGCGGTGGCGTAGGGGACACCCCAGGCATTGACGTGGAACATCGGCACGACCGGTAGCGAGACCTCGCTGGAGGAGAGGTTGAAGACATCCGGCAACGCCACGCCGAAGCTGTGCAGGACGGTGGAGCGGTGGCTGTAGAGCACACCCTTGGGGTTGCCGGTGGTGCCGGAGGTGTAGCACAGTGAGCTGGCTGTGTTCTCGTCGAAGAGCGGCCAGTCGTAGTCGTCGGACTCCCCGGCGATCAGCGCCTCGTAACTGATCACATCCAGGTCGGTGTCCGGAAGGTGCTCGTCGTCGGTGAGGACGACCAGCTCAGGCACGGTCTCCAGCCGGGGTGCCAGGGCCTCGATCAGCGGCACGAACATCGGGTCGATGAACAGCATCTTGTCCTCGGCGTCGCCGATGATGAAGAGCAGCTGGTCGGCGAACAGGCGCGGATTGATGGTGTGGCACACCAGGCCGGAGCCGGAGACCCCGTAGTAGATCTCGAAGTGACGGTAGTCGTTCCAGGCCAGGGTGCCGATCCGGTCGCTGCGCTCGAAACCGCGACGCTCCAGGGCATTCGCCAGTCGGCGGGCGCGGGAGAATGACTCGCGGTAGGTGTAGCGGTGCCGGGGGTTGTCGACGGTGAAGGAGACGATCTCCTGGTCACCGTAGAGCCGGTCGGCGTGGCGTGCGATCGAGCTGATCAGCAGCGGCTGGTCCATCATGAGTCCGTGCATGGGAGTCCTTTCATGCCAAGGGGGTGCACCGCCGTCTTGTGTGTCGACAGTCACACTATGGTTTCCAGGACGATCGTAAAGCACTGACGAATCCCCTGTGGGCGATCATTGTCTCGGGGGCACTAATCCCCCCCGGTTCGGGCACGTAGGCTCGGGTACATGAGCAACCAGAACCCCACGACTGACGACCGGGCGACGGTCGTGCCGTTCCGGCGGCGGGACGCTCGTCAGGTCCCACCCGAGCGTCCGGCCCGACTCTGGCGCGAGGCTCTCGGCGACGAGATCCGCCGACAACGCACACGGCGCAGGGACCGCCTCAAGGACACCGCCGAGCGTGCCGGCATCTCACCGCAGTACCTCTCCGAGCTGGAACGCGGCATGAAGGACCCTTCCTCGGAGATCCTCGAGGCGGTTGCCGGGGCGCTCGGGAAATCATCCTTCGACCTGGTGCGGTCCACGCTCGCTGGGGCTACGGTCACGCCGGTGCGTCCTGCCCCTGCTCCTGCCTCTGCCCCCGCTCCGGAGTCCGGCCCGACACCTACGAACCCGGTGCTTCTCGCCGCGTGAGGACGTGGTCGACGATGACGTAGTCGACGGCGGCGTCCGGGGCGAGTACCAGTTGGCGTTCGGTGTCTGCCCGGACCTGCTGTGCCGTCCGGCCGCAGTGGGACGCCAGCACGGCTTCCTGCAGGCGCCGGATACGCTCCATCTCCTCGGCCTCGATGATCAGGTCGGGGATCGTGCCGCGTCCTCCCTCGGTCGCAGGTGCGGTGAGCACCACCCGCCCGTTGCGCAGGATGGAGCGGTGTCCGGGCGTCCCACCGGCGAGCAGGATCGCCGACAACGCCACCGCCTGCCCGACGCAGGTGGTTTCGATGCGCGGGCGGATGAACTGCATACAGTCGTAGATCGCCATCGTCGCCGACTGTGAACCGCCGGGGGAGTTGACGTAGAGCGAGACCGGTGCCTCCGGGTTGTCGCTCTCCAGGTGCAGCAACTGGGCGATGACGGCATTGGAGACACCGTCGTCGACCGGGGTGCCCAGGTAGATGATCCGCTCGTCCAGCAGACGACTGTAGATGTCGACGGTCTTCTCACCGGTCGGGGTCGCGGTGGTCACGTAGGGGATGGTGTAGGACGTCATGATCTACGCCCCCAGTCCCAGGCCGGAACGCCGGGCGGTCAGGCCGTCCGGCCCGGTGATGATGTCCAGGTCGTCGATGACCTGGTCGATGAAGCCGTAGTCCAGTGCCGAAGCGGCGGTGAACCATCGGTCGCGCAGCGAGTCCTGGGTGACCTTGTCGACGTCCTTTCCGGTGTCGGCGGCGATGCAGGCCAGTACCATGTCGCGGGTGTGGCGCATGTCCGCCGCCTGGATCTCGATGTCCTGGGCGGTGCCGCCGATGCCGCCGGAACCCTGGTGGAGCAGTACCTTCGCATGCGGCAGGGAGAAGCGCTTACCGGGGGTGCCGGAGGACAGCAGGAACTGGCCGGCACTGTAGGCCATGCCGATGTTCACCGTGGCGACGTCGTTGGGGATGGCCCGCATGGTGTCGCGGATGGCGAGCATGCCGGGAACGGAGCCGCCGGGGGAGTTGATGAGCAGCACGATGTCGGCGCGGGAATCGCGGGAGGCGAGCAGCAGCAGGGAGGTGCACAGTCGGTTGGAGGTGTCCTGCTCCAGGGCGTCGCCGAGGACGATGATGCGGCGTTCATAGAGGTCGCGGTAGATTTCCTGGTCGAGTATGCGGGTGGGGTCGGGTGTGTTCTCTGACATGGTGCTCAGGGTGCGGTGTGGTCGTGTGCTGCGGCAATGCCCTGCTGCTGACGGCGGATCCGCTGTGAGCGGAGCACAAGCTTGTTAGTGTCGGACCCCATGAGCCGCTTCACCACACTGATCACCGGCGCCAGCTCCGGCCTCGGCGCCGAACTCGCCCGCCAGTCCGCCGCCCTCGGCCACGACCTCGCCCTCTGCGCCCGCAGGACGGAGCGGCTCGACGAGCTCTCCGCCGAGATCACCGCGTCCCACCCGAACGTCACCGTGCGCACCTACGCCCTCGACGTCACCGACCCGGACGCGGCGCGCGAAGTTTTCCAGGCCGCCGACGAGGACGCCGCGGAGAACGGCGGCCTCCACCGGGTCGTGGTCAACGCCGGACTGGGCAAGGGGCGCAAGATCGGATCCGGGAAGCCCGAGGCGAACCGGGAGACCGCCACCACCAATGTCCTCGGTGCATTGGCGCAGGCGGAGGCGGCGATGGAGATCTTCCGCGCCGCCGACGGTGGTAAGGGCGCCGGCCACCTGGTGCTCGTCTCCTCCGCCTCTGCGATCCGAGGCAACCGCAAGGCCGTCGCCACCTACGGTGCGACCAAGGCCTTCGTCGCGAACCTGGGGGAGGGGATCCAGGCCGAGCTGCTGCGCAGCAAGTCCCCGATCGACGTGACCGTCCTGCTGCCCGGCTACATCGCCTCGGAGATGACCGCCCGCAATGAGCAGGGCACCCCGCTGATGGTCGACACCGAGACCGGGGTGCGCTCCATGCTCGCCGCGATCGAGGCGCGCAAGCGCAAGGCGTACATCCCCGGCTGGCCCTGGGCGGTGATCTCCAAGGTGCTGCGCGTGCTCCCGCTGTCGGCGGTCGCACGGTTCACCTGACCTGCACTTTTGGCGGTCATCGGGGACTCGTGTAGGCTACTGTCTCGTTGCGGTGCACAGCAGTGAACCGCAGTGGTACGCGCCCGTAGCTCAACGGATAGAGCATCTGACTACGGATCAGAAGGTTGGGGGTTCGAATCCCTCCGGGCGCACAGTACAGACGGCCCCGTCACCCAGCCTGGGTGGCGGGGTTTCGTCGTTGCGGGGTGCCTGTTCTCCGGCATCGTCGGCCGACTGCGCAAGAACGGTCGGGTAGTCCCCGGACCCCGGCGGGCAGACTGGTGACCATGCGAGTCATCTACTACACCGCCAGCAGCCTCGACGGCTTCCTTGCAGACCCCGACCACAGCCTCGCGTGGTTGTTCGCCCAGCAGCATGCCGAACCGGAGGACCCGAACCTGCGGATGGACACCCTTCCAGGACGGACCGCCGCGCTGGTGATGGGCAGTTCCACCTACCAGTTCATCCGTGACGAGGCGCCGGACACTGCCTGGCCCTACCCCCAACCCACCTGGGTGTTCAGCCACCGGGAGCAGGAGCCCATCAACGGCGCCGACCTCCGTTTCGCCAGCGGGGACGTTGTCGAGGTCGTCGAGGAGAGCGAGGCGGTGGTCGAGGCGAATGCGTCGGACGACGGTGCGGATCCGGATGCCGTGCTCTGGGTCGTCGGAGGAGGTGACCTCGCCGGCCAGTTCATCGACGCTGGCCTGCTCCACGAGGTCATCATCAGCTATGCACCAGTCACCCTGGGCGAGGGGGCACCGCTGCTGACGCGTCGTTGCCAACTCTCACTGGTGAACATGGAGACCGCCGGCGACTTCATCTCCGCCCGGTTCACAGTCGAGGGACCGCGACCTGCGGCAGACTGGGCGGTGTGAGTACATATTCGGAGGATCCCGGACCAGACGACCGCGGCCCCGACCGACTGCGTCAGTTGCTGGACGCCGTGCTGGACGAACCGACCGGTGAGCTCACCGGCATGGCAGGCCAGTCGGGACGCACGGGAGTCACCCGTGGCGCTGCGGCGTCGGGTGACACTGGAGCGGGCGTCCTGGCGACTGCGCTCCGGGGCCAGCGTCACCGACACCGCCTGGGAGGCCGGGTACGACTCCGTGGAGGGATTCTCCCGCGCCTACCGTCGTGCCTACGGGCACCCGCCGTCGGAGACCCCGTGCGGTTGGTCCGGCGGCACCGGGCACTGGCTGCCGGCACCGAACGGGATCCACTTCCACACCCCGGACTCGCTGTGGATCGACACCGGGGATGAGGGTGAGGCGGGGGTCGGGGACGGGCCAACAGACCCGGTCACCGGACTGCTCGTCCACCACGACCTGGACGATCTCCGCAACCTGCTGGAAGCCTGCCGCGACCTCGACGTTGAGGCGTGGATGCGGCGGCGGCTGCCGGGACACGTGCTGCTGCACTGGGCGGGGCCGGAGGAATCCGTCGCGGTGTTGCTCGAGCGTGCCGTGGTCCAGTACGAGACCTGGTTGGCGTCGATCGAGGGCACGGAGTTCGAGGCCCCACCAGCCCCACACGGGAGCGGGTCGAACCAGACCAGCCACCCCACACCGGACGCTCTGCTGACCAGGCTGGACGCGGTCGCTCCACGCTGGTCGGCCATGGTCGACGATGTCTCGGCCCGCGGGGCGTGGGTGGACCGGATCGTCGACGCGCTCTGCGAACCCCCGGAGAGCTTCGTGGTCGGCAGCATCATCGCGCACGTGATCAGCTACAACGCCCAACGTCGTGGCCTCGTTCGCTCCTTCCTGAGGAAGGACGGCCACCTTGCCGGCGGTCGCGGTGGTGACGACGGCGACCCGATCATGTTGTTGCGCGGGACGTCCTCGCCGCATTCCGGATGAAGGATCCGATCATGTCCGGCCACCGGCCGACATCCTCCGGGGTCTGGGCGAAGATCAACTGCGATTCCGGCAGCAGCTCCCTGAGCTCCTCGGCCACGGCCAGCGGGTGGGCGGTGTCGCCGGGCCAGGCGAGGATCAGGGTGGGGATGCCTCGTTCCCCGAGCGCGGCGATCCGCTCCCGGGAGGGCAGGTCATTGCCCGCCGCACCGCGGAAGACCACCGGCAGCAGGGACTCGGCGACGTCTGGCACGGTGAAGGGGATGTCGGCGCCGCGGGCCGGGGGAACCGGCTCGTCACGGGTGGACTCGGCGAAGGCACTGAGTCCGTGGGACTCGACGAACTGTGCATTGCGTTCGTAGATCCCGGCGCGGTCACCGCGCAGTTCCCAGGCTGTCGGCGGGATCCCCAGAACCATCGACCCGTAGCGCTCGATGGCCAGATCCGGGTCCGCCGCCGCGGAGGTCAGGATCGTCGCCGCACCCATCGACTGGCCGACCACATGCACCGGACGGGTGTTCTGCTCCCCGGTGAAGTAGCCCGACACCTGCTCCAGGTCCTTTGCCAGCGAGGTCCACCGGTAGGACGCCGGCAGTGGCGCTGCCGCGGAGTGGCCGTGGCCGCGGGCGTCGTAGCGTAGTACCCGTAGAGCGTCCTGACCTGCGGTGAGGTTCAGTTTCAGGGCCACATCGCGGGCCCGGCTGGAGGTCAGTCCGTGCAGTTGGATGACCGGGGTGCCGTCCTGCGGACCACGCAGGTCGTAGGCGAGCCCGTCTATGGTGCCGGTGTCGGCGGTGTCGGCTGTGTCGGCGGCGGAGCCGGCGGCGAGATCGGTGGCCGTGGGGATCCGCACGGGTGGTCCTTCCTGATCGGGTGTCCCCAGGAATTGCAGGCGATCCGTGCAGGAAATCTGCATGTAACTGCACGGCCCTATCGTCCAGGGGTATGAGACTCACAACTGTAGCCCGCATGGAACTTTCTGCAGGGGATGTCCGTGTCTATGAACCCATTGTCACCGAAGTCACAGATGGCACCGGCGACACCGGTGACGCTGATTCCGGACGCAGACCGTCCTTCGACCAGGCCCGCCACGCCGCGGCCGGCACGCGTCCCGGGTCGTGGATGGCGGTCGCTTTTGCTGCTCCGACGGTCGCCCCATCAGTGGACACCGCCCGGGACGAGGACCGTATCGCCGAAGCCTGGCACCGGGTGATCGAGCGTCATGGGACCTTGCGCACGGTCCTGCGTCGGCATCCACCGGACCATATCCGGGTCCACGACATCGAGATCCCTGACGGGCAGTGGTGGTCGGCAGGTGGCTCCGAGGACCCGCGGAAGGTGCTGCGGCTGGTCTTCGACGAGTGCTGTGAGCCCTTCGGCTCCCCGTCGCACCGGCTGGCGGTGGTGACCCACGGGGACGGGACGCGCACCATCGTCATCGGCCTGGACCACAGTCACGCCGACGCCTGGTCGTTGCTGGTCCTGGTCCGGGACATGCTCACGTTCCTCGGCGGGGAGGAGCCGACCCGGGCCACGGTGCCGTCCTTCGCCGAGCACACGAGAGAGTTGGAGCAGCGTCCTGCGGCACCGGTGGAGGTGTGCGACCGGTGGGACGACATCATGGCCGACGGACACGGCGAGATGCCGGTGTTCCCCCTGGACCTCGGCGACGTGTCAGCCGCACGCGATGAGGTGGTCGAGGTCGTCGACGTCCTCGACGTGGACGGGCTGGCCCGGCTGGAGGCTGCGGTGAAGGCACGCGGCGTCCGACTGCTGCCCGCGACGGTCAGCGTCCTCACCGCGGTGAACAAGGAACTGGGTGCCGGTGACCTGCGTGCGGTGTTCCCGGTGCATTCCCGCACCGGCACGCCGGACGACCGGACGCGCTGGTCGGATTCGGTGGGCTGGTTCATCACCAACTCCGTGCTGGAGTGTTCCTCGCCCGACCTGGGGGAGTGCACGGGCGCGGTCGCCGAGGCGATCGCCCTGGGCGCCCACCCGCTGGAACCGTTGCTGCGGCCGTGGGGAGGCATGCCCCAGAGTCGCGGCATGTTCGCCCTGTCCTGGCTGGACAACCGCCGGCTGCCGGTGAGCGTGCCTGCCGAGGCCCACCCGCAGCACGTCTCGGCCTGGATCAGGACGGACGGGGTGATGGCGTGGTTCGTCCTCAACGACGACGGCATGCACCTGCGGGTGCGCTACCCGGGCACCCCGGAGGCGTCGATGAACGTCAGCGAGTGGGCACGCCGGGTCACCGAGGGGCTGCGCAGCGCCGCCGAACACGGGTTCGGCTCACACGACACCGTTCTCGTAGGCGAAGACAACCACCTGAGCCCGGTCGCGCAACGCTAGTTTCTGCAGGACCTTGCGCACGTGCGTCTTCACCGTCTCCTCGGAGATGAACAGCACCTCGGCGATCTCCGCGTTGGAGCGTCCGGTGGCGATCTGCTCCACGGTCTCCAGTTCCCGCGGGGTCAGGGAGGCCAGTGCCTTCCTACCCGCAGTCTCCGTCCGCGACGCCGGGCGGGGTGACCGTGCCACCGCATCGGCGATCAGGCGCTTGGTCACCGTCGGGGCCAGCAGTGCCTCCCCGGTCACCGACAGGCGCACCGCGCGGGCCAGCTCATCGGCCGGGGCGTCCTTCAACAGGAACCCGGAACAGCCGATGCGCAAGGCCTCGTAGACGTAGTCGTCGAGGTCGAAGGTGGTCAGCATGATGATCCGCGGGGCGGGGTCCAGCCCGGAACTCAGGATCCGGCGGGCGGCCTCCAGGCCGTCCATCACCGGCATGCGCACATCCATGAACACCACGTCCGGCTGCAGGCGGGTGACCCGCTCGACCGCCTGGGCACCGTCCTCGGCATCGGCGATGACGGTGATGTCCTCCTGGGCGTTGAGCAGGGCGGCGAAGCCCTGACGCACCATCGCCTGGTCGTCGACGACGATGACTGAGATGCTCATGGCGTCCAACCTACCCGGCCCACCACCGTCAGCGGCCCCGGACCGGCACCCCGGCGGTGACGGTGAACCCACCGTCGGACGCCGGCAGGGCGGTGAACGAGCCGCCCACCGCGCGCACCCGGGCGGACATGCCCTGGATGCCGGACCCGCCACTGTGCTCCGGCAGGACGATCTCCCCCTCGGCCGCCGGGCCGTTGTCCACCGTCAGGTTCGCCCAGGCGCCTGCACTGCCAGCCGCATTGCCATCGGCATCTCCGACGTCGCTGCCGTCGGAGAGCTCCAGGTTGACCAGCACCTTCCCGCCCGGGGCATGCCGGGTGGCGTTCGACAGGCTCTCCTGCAGCACCCGCTGCAGCACCACCCCGGCGGTGTCGTCGATGGTGGCGGTGGCCGGGTCCAGCGTCCAGATGACGTCCATCCCGGCGCGCCGGGCGGAGGTCAGCATCGGTTCGATCTGGTCGGCGCCGACCGGGGTGGTGGTGCCGGTCTCGGCATCGGTACGCAGCACCCCGAGCAGCTCACGGACCTGGTTGAGGGCCTCGCGGGCGGTGGCGGACAAGGAGTCGAACTCGGCGTGGATCGCCGGGGTGACACCCTGCAGGCGGTAGGGCGCGGACTGGGACTGCACCACGATCATCGACATCTGGTGGGCGACCACGTCGTGCAGGTCACGGGTCAGGCGGTTGCGTTCCTCGGCCATCACGCGCAGCTGGGACTGTTCGCTGGCACGGGTGCTCTCCTGCCGCAGGCTCTCGGTGGAGGTCGCCAGCTCCTTCCGGGAGGCCACCAGCCAGCGGACCAGCAGGAAGAGCACGGTCCAGGCGAAGACACCGACGAGCCACCCGATGCGCACCTCCGCCGGGTTGAACGCCATGACCAGGCCGGTGCCGGCGACGGCGGCGATGAGTGCGCCGTCCGACGCCTTCAACACGACCATCGCCAGGGTGAACGCCAGCGCCAGGTGGAAGGCCACCGGCCAGCCCAGGGCGAACTCCATGTTGTCCCGGAAGGGTACGGAGATCAGGCAGACCGCCGCCACGGAGAGCCAGGACCAGAAGGGCCAGCGCACCGAGGTAGCCACCGGCCAGGTGCCGAAGGCGGCGATGACCGGGATGAGTGCGGCGTGGGCGGAGCCGAAGTACTCGTGGGTGACGAAGGACGTCGGCCAGGCCACGGCGTACAGGATCGCGGCGAACAGTACGACGAACACCGACACGCCGAAACGCCGGGCGGTGCGTCCCACCACGGTGTGGGGGGTGCGGGTGCGCTGGCCGACCTGCCCGAGGGCGGTGACGGTGCGTTCGGCTGGACTGTTACGACGGTTCATGTTCCTGACGCTATCGGGTATCCCGGTGGGACGGATCCCCCTGGAGAGTGACATCGGCGTCACGGGAATCACTGCGCCGGGGGATTACTGCGGTGACACCCGGTTCCTAGCTTTCTGTGCCATGACACGCATTCGACGCCCACGTACCCTCGCCGCCCGTATCGCCACCGCCGCTGCCGCGACCGCCACTGCTGTCACGGTCGCGATGGTCCCGGTACTGGGCCCGGTGGCCGCGGCACCGGCACAGGACGCTCGGGCCAGCGTCGTGGGCACCGTCGGTGCTGTCGGTGCTGTCGGTGCTGTCGGTGCTGTCGCGGCCGCGAAGTCGCTGGCCGCCGGGGAACGCGGGACGTCCTACATGTCCCCGGAGCTGGTCGCCGAACTCGGCTACACTCCCGGGGTCCAGAACGGCCTGGCGATGAACCCGGAGGGCGACTGCTCCTCGCCGGTGACGCTGCCGGAGTCCTTCGAGCCAGCGTGCCAGACCCATGACCTGGGCTATGACCTGCTGCGCGTCGCCGAGCGGACCGGGGAGCAGATCCCCGGCGGACTGCGTGCCAGCCTGGACCGGCAGATGGCCGACCAGATGCGGGGGAGTTGCCGGGCCGGCGGTGGTGCCGGGTGCCGGGCGATGGCGGTTGTCGCGCACGTGGGCGTGGGGGTCAACACGATGCGTCAGGGTAACGGGGCACCGGTGGCTGAGCCGTGGTTGGACTGGTTGCCGTGGTGAGGATGCGAGGCCCGGTCACCGGGTTGCTGGCCACGGGCATGGCGACACTGATCCTGGTCCTGCATTCGGTCTCCGCCCTCACCGGGGTCGCCTGGTGGATGTTCGACGCCGGGCCGTTGGCGCAGCACCCACGGGACGTGCTGGCCGAGGTGTCGCCGCACGGTGCCGTGCGGGTCTTCGGTGACCACCCGGGGCAGGACGCCGCGGTCGCCGCGCGCGACACCGTCGACGACCTCGTCGCCGCCGGTGGGTTGCAGCGGGACGTGGTCGTCGTCGCGATGCCGACCGGGTCTGGCTGGGTGGACCCGGACCAGGTGGAGGCGGTGGAGCAGTGGGCCGACGGGGATGTGGCGACGGTGGCGGTGCGTTATGCGCGGGTGCCGTCGGCGGTGGCGTTCCTGCTGCGCCCGGAGCTGGCGGAGGCGTCCGCGACGCATCTGCTGCAGGAGGTGGTGGACCGGGTGGACGAGTTGCCGGAGTCGGAGCGTCCGGAGATCGTGGTGCACGGTCAGAGCCTCGGGGTGGTCGCCGGGATGGCGGCACTGGAGGCTCTGGAGACTCTGGAGACTGGTGTGTCGGCGGCACTGTGGCAGGGACGTCCGGGCACCGTGGCCGCCCCGGCGTCCGCGGCGTGCACCGTGGATGCGGTGAACCAGGATGATCCGGTGGCGGCACTGGGCTGGGGGCTGTTCGCCGACCCGGTGGCTGCGGTGGGGGTGCTGGCGGATCTGCCGGGGTCGGAGTCCGCCGCCGCGGGGACGCTGCATTCCTACCAACCGGTGCTGCCGCCGGACGGGTGTACGGACGGGGTCGGACAGGAAGGTACAGGTACACTGAGAATCCTGAATGGGCGATAGGAGAACCAATGGCTGACAACAATGGCTGGGGCCGACCGGAGTCATCGGGGTGGGGCGCTGGCTCCGGCGACAGCGCTGACGACAGCGCTGACGAGACCCGGATCTTCGGGGCGGACGGTCCGGCCCGCGGATCTGAGCAGCCACAGCAGCCACAGCAGCCCGAACCGCCGCAGTATCAGCGGCCCGAGCAGCCGGAACAGCCGGCCTGGGGCCAGCCCGGCCCCGGCCCCACCCCGTGGGCGGCGGGTGCCGGCCAGTCCCCCTACCCGCCCGGGCCGCCCCCACAGCAGCCACAGTATTCGCCGTACCAGGGGGATCCGCAGTACCAGCAGTATCCCCAGTACCCCCAGGAGGACGACAAGTCCTCCGGTGGCGGTCGGCTGTTCTTCATCATCGCCATCCCACTGCTGATCATCATCCTCGTCGCCGCGCTGCTGGTCTGGAGGTGGGACGATTTCTTCGGCTCCGACGACTCTGCCTCCCAGGGCGTCCCCACCGCACCGCAGCAACCCGGGACCGCCCCGGATGCCGCGCCGGACGCCGATGCCGATGCCGACGAGGATGAGGACGCAGACAGCGATCAGGACCAGGGCCGCCCGCGCGACCCGGACCTGCCCGATGACGTCGTCCCGGTCAACGCCGCCGCCCGGAACAACGAGCCGGCCGGCGACTTCAACAACATCTACACCTCCCCGCCGGGCACCAGCAGCTACACCAGCCCGGAGTTCGCCGAGGCCGTCCGCGACGCCTTCGTCGATGCCTACCTCGACAGTGACGACGGTGAGACCAACCACGTCCTCGACGTGCGCAGCCCGGTCACCGGGGACACCTACCAGATGACCTGCGACGACAACGGCAAGTACATCCACTGCCACGGCGGCAACGATGCGAACGTCTACATTGCGTAGTCACGGCAGGCGCAGCAGGCGCAGTATTCGCAGCGCCACCACCGTCGCATCAGCCGTCGCCGCACTGGTGACGTCCGCCGCCCTGCTCACCGGCTGTGTCATCGGCGATGTCGACCGCGACGGTGGCGCCGACGCTGCGTCCGACCCCTCTGATGCGTCCGGTTCGGGCACCGGTGCCCCGCAACCCACCGCCCCGGCCGGTGCCCAGGCAACGCAGAACCCGGACACCGGCACCTCCGGTGATCTGGAGCTCCCCGCCGAACTCGGCGAGTTCTCCGTCGCCCTGCTCGACGACGGGACCCTGCACACCGGCGGCACCCTCGGCGACGGCGGGGACCTCACCGACGCCGCCTGGTCCACCAGCAAGGTGCCGCTGGCGATCGCCGCCCTGCGCCAGGCCGAAGCCGACGGCGACCCGGCGGCCCTCGAGCAGGTCACCGCCTCTATCCGACAGGCGATCGGCGTCTCCGACAATGGTGCCGCCGATGCACTGTGGGCCTCGCTGGGCGAGCCGGCCACCGCCGCGCAGAAGGTGGAGGCGGTCCTCGCCGACGCCGGTGTCTCCACCGACGTGCCGGCCGAACGCCCCCGCGGCGAGTTCTCCGCCTACGGGCAGACCCGGTGGTCGGTCAGCGACCAGGCGCGCTTCGCCGGTCAGCTCGGTTGCCTGTCATCGGCCGGCCCCGTGGTCGAGGCCATGGGCCAGGTCGACCCCGGCCAGAGCTACGGGATCGGACGCGTCGACGGAGCCTGGTTCAAGGGCGGCTGGGGCCCCGGTGCCGACGGACGCTACCTGGTGCGGCAGTTCGGGCTGGTGCCCGGCGACGACGGCACCTCCGTCCCCGTCGCCGTCGCCGTCATCGCCCCCGACGGATCCTATGAGTCGGCACAGGGAGCGCTCGACGACGTCGTCGAGGCACTGCGTGATCGCATCGACGCGGCCACCGGAGTGACATCCCCGGGCGAGCAGGCCGACTGCTGATTCTGCCCTGACGTGCACTAGTGTCGGTGCCTGTGGCAACTGGACGAAGAGCACGCACGACAGCCCGGCACAGTGCGCCGGGCGACCGGGGCCGAGCCCGGGGCAAAACGGCGACGAACCTCTGGGTCGTCGGCGCATTGCTGCTTGCCGTCCTGTCCGTCGCCGTCCTTCTCAACGCCATCGCCTCCCAGGATGGCGACGACTACGACGCCGAACAGGCACAGCAGGAGCTCGAGGAAGAGGTCGCCGAGTCCGCGGCACCGACCGCCGCCGAGGAAGCCGAGAGCATCCGCGTCGCCCTGGCCGGCATCGCCGAGGACATCAGCGACGAGTTCGGGGTGAGCATCGGTGCGACGATGCGCGCCGGAGGTGGGATCATCCACGTCGGCGACATCCAGATGGCCTCCGCCCTGTCCTCGATCAAGGTGCCGATCTCCATGGCCGCCGTCCAGCAGGCCCAGGTCACCGGTGAACCCGTCGAGAGCCTCCGCGAGGACATCGATGCGGCGATCATGGCCTCCGACAACGACGCCGCACTGCGGCTGTGGGAGAGTCTCGGCGACGAGACCGAGGCCGCGGAGAAGGTCAGCGCGGTACTCCACCAGGGCGGCGACCCCACCAACGCCCTGACCTCCCAGGACGAGAATGCCTACCAGGGCTTCGGTGACATCCACTGGAGCCTGGACCACCAGGTGATCTTCGCCAACCGGATGGCCTGCGTCAACGGTGCCGACATGGTCATCGGAGCGATGGGGCAGCTCATCGACGAGCACAGTGGTGGTCTCGGCCAACTGCCGGACGCGCACATCAAGGGCGGGTGGGGCATGACCACCGATGATGAGTTCATCCTGCGCGAGTTCGGGTTGGCCGGACCCGCCGGGTCCCAGGTGCCCTTGGCTGTCGCGGTGATCCCGGAGGACGGCACGGAGTCCACCGCCCGCGAGGCGATGGCCGAGATGTCCTCGCGGATCGCCCCGCTGGTCGAGGAGAGTTCCGCCACCGGTGGGGACGCCGACTGCCAGGGCGTCACCGCCCCGTAGCCACTGCTCGGTCGTCAGGGCTCGGTCGGCGCGAACACCCCGATCTGCGCGCCGACGGACTCGGCGTAGTGCAGCTGCTCCAACCACCCGTCAGCGCCGGCAACCACCCGGATGAACGGCCGGTTCGACGGGGCCTCCCTGGTACGGCCGGCGCGTGCCTCGAACCGCAGCCGGGCGTCGTGGCCGTCACCGGTCAGCACCGTCAGATCCTGGTCCGGGGCTGCCAGTGATGCGCGGGCGGCGGTGAGCAGGTCGATCGTCTCGTCCAACGCCCCCACCAGGGCGTCCCGGTTGTTCTCGCACATCGCCCGCACCAACGCCGGGGCGGTGCCGGCGACCCGGGTGCCGTCCCGGAAACTGCTCGCCGCCAGGGACAGGGCCAACGCCCCGCCCTGGTCGGCGGTGATCGCCAGCGCCTCGGCCAGCACATGGGGTAGGTGGGAGATACGCGACACCGCATCATCATGGGTGGCCGCCCGGGCCGGCACCACCGCCGCGCCCACCGTGTCGGCCAGCTCCACCACCTGCCGCCACACCGTGATCCACGGGTGAGGTGAGGTGGGGTCGGTGTCCGCCTCGCCGGTCTCTGCCGGGGCATTGTCGTGGGTGACCACCCACACCGCGCCGGAGAACAGCCCGGTCGACGTCGCCGCCCAGCCCGAATCCGCCGTACCGGCCATCGGGTGCCCGCCAACGAACCGTCCGGCCAGGCCCTTCTCGACCACCAGGGAGAGGATGTCGCCCTTCACGCTGGTCACGTCGGTGAGACCGCACCCCGGGGCATGCTCGGCGATCGCGTCGAGCATCGACGGCAGGGCCGGGAAAGGCACGCCGAGGACGATCAGGGCGTCCTGCTCCGCGGCGCGTCGCAGCGTGGCGGTGAGGTCCCCGGAGACATCGAACCCCTCCTCGAGGGCGGCCTCAACCGTGGCCGACGAGCGGTTCCACCCGAAGGCGGGACGCCCGGCTGCGCGCAGGTCGCGCAGCAGGCTGCCGCCGATCAGACCCAGCCCCAGCACACATACGGGTGCGGGGTCGGAGGTCGGTACGGTGGGGGTCGCGGAGGGCAATTGGGTATCCACCTTTCAAGTGTGGCACAGGCCGACTACGGTTAGCGAGCATGAACGGATTCGTCATCGCAGCACAGCTCACCGAGGGGGGCACCGGGGACTACAGTGCCGATGGTGCCGATGGCGCCGCAGCGTACGGTGGTGCCGCTCAGTGGCGCGTCCGCGTCCTGAAGCGTTCCGTGCCGGACGGCCTGGAGTCCCTGGTCCGAGACCTGCGGGCCCTGCGCTCGGCCGGGGTGCTGGTGGGGATGGTGTGCGTCGAGGACGACTGGTGCGCCCTGGTCCGTCCCGCCCCGGGCGGGGCCACGATGCTGCTGGGTGATTCCTCGGTGGTCGTCGAGGACGACGACGAGCCCGGCATCGACCTGGCCCGTGACATCCTCGACGAGCTCGACGTCGACGGTCCCACCGACGAGGACATTGACGATGCCGACGATCCCGACGCCCCCTGGCCGGAGGGCGACTTCGACATGCTCTCCGACCTGGGCGTGGGGGAGCAGGTGGTCTCGGTGATCTTCGACGACGGCGAGATCCTGGCGTCCGACCAGCTGCTGCGTGTGGCCGAGGAGCTCGGCTTCGACGAGGAACTCGCCGAGGTACTCGACGACCTGGGCTACGGCAGCGATGGCAGTGACGGCGGCGGGGATGACGACGGCGACGGTGGAGCCTGGTGATCGTCGGGTCCGGCCTGCCGCGTCCTGAACCAGAGGAACAGGACGCCGCCCTGATCGGCCGCGCCCTGGAGGTCGCAGCGACGACCCCGGGGCAGGACATCCCGGTCGGCGCCGTGGTCGTCGACCCCGCCGGACGGGAACTGGCGGTGGCGACCAACCGTCGGGAGGTCGACGCCGACCCCACCGCCCACGCCGAGGTGTTGGCCCTGCGCGCCGCCGCCCGCGTGCTCGGCGACGCCTGGCGACTCCAGGACTGCACCCTGGTGGTCACCCTGGAACCTTGCGCGATGTGCGCTGGGGCAGCCGTCGGGGCCCGGGTCGGACGTATCGTCTTCGGCGCCTACGAGCCGCGCACCGGGGCGTGCGGTTCGGTGTTCGACGTCGCCCGTGACTCGCCACTGCATGCCGTGCAGGTGCGCGGCGGGGTGCGCCAGGAGGAGTGTGAAGAGCTCCTCACCAGCTTCTTCCGTGACTGCCGATAGGGGTTCCCGCGGTGTGTTCTGCGGTGATTCCGGTCGGGGGTGGTGGCGGGGGAGACGCCTTTTCTCTATCCTTGTAGGGCGACAAGAGCGTTATCCCCATCAACCCCATTGGAGGGCTGCACCATGGATCTCGGAAAGGCCGGAGACCTCGGCGACAAGGCCAAGAAGTTCGCAGGTGAGAACCGCGACAAGATCGAGAAGACCGCCGGCGACGCCATCGACAAGGCCAACCTCGGCGACAAGGGCGACAAGGCCAAGGACGCGCTGAAGGGCGGAATGGACAAGCTCACCGGCAAGTAGAGCGTCCTACCGTTTTGGCGCCACCGGCCGCCGTGTTGTACCTTAGTCGGCGGTGGCGTGTCCGAGCGGCCGAAGGTACTCGCCTCGAAAGCGAGTGTGGGTAAAACCACCGGGGGTTCAAATCCCTCCGCCACCGCCATACAGCAAGCCCTCCCATCACCCACCGTTGTGGGGACGGGAGGGCTTGCTGCGTATCCGCGTCAGCTCCGGCAGTACACACGAAGTTGCCAGCCATTTTCTCTACGATGGACACCCGTGGAAAGTTCTTGATGAAGAACTAGTGGAGAGCAGAAGGAAAAGTGGGTGAGAGTGCGTGGCGAAACTGTTGTTCCGCCTGGGCCGGTGGTCGTACATGCGCCGGTGGGTCGTCATCGGCATCTGGTTCCTCCTCGTCGCCGCGGTCGGTGGGGCGTCGCTGACCATCCAGAAGGGCTACAACGACATCTTCGCCATCGAGGGGGTGCCCTCGCAGGACGCCACCGAGATGCTCATGGAGGAGTTCCCCGGCACCGACAACCCGGCGGAAGCCGCCGACGTCACCCTGGCGTTCAAGGCACCTGACGGCGAGTCCCTGGAGGACCCGCAGAACGTCGAGGTCGTCGACCGGGTGCTTGCCGAGATCCGGGACAACGTCGGTGACATCGCCGATCCGGACGCCCTGCTCAACCCCGTGGAGTCCAACCGGCAGCAGTCCGAGCTGATCATCTCCACCTCCACCGACATGGGCCTGCCGCGCGAGGTCGCCGAGGCCGACGCCGCCAACGTCGCCACCCTGAGCCCCGATGGGCAGATCGGTACCGCGTCCTTCTCCTTCGACGTGGACCTGCCGGCGGACGTCGACGACGCCGACAAGGATGTCGTCAACGACGCCCTCGACATCGCCCGGGACGCCGGACTGCAGGCCGAGGCCGGTGGACCCGGTTTCGGCGACCCGATCGTCATCGAACCGATCAGTGAGGTCGTCGGCCTGTTCGCCGCCTTCATCATCTTGCTCATCGCCTTCGGCTCCATTGTCGCGGCGGGCATGCCGCTGATCAGCGCGGTCGTCGGTGTGGGTATCGGTGCCCTCGGCATCACCGGTGCGACCGCGTTCGTGCCGCTGAACAACATCACCCCGGTGCTGGGCATCATGCTGGGCCTGGCGGTGGCCATCGACTACGCCCTGTTCATCATGAGCAGGTTCAAGGACGAACTACGCCACGGACGATCACGGCCGGATGCCGCCGGGCTGGCCGTCGGCACCGCCGGCTCGGCCGTGGTGTTCGCCGGGCTGACGGTGATCATCGCCCTGGTCGGTCTGCGCGTCGCCGACATCGAATTCCTCAGCTACATGGGCTACGCCGCCGCAGGCACGGTCCTGGTGTCGGTGTTCGTGGCGCTGACCCTGCTGCCTGCCTTGTTGGGCGCCTTCGGCCACCGGGTGTTCGCGAAGGACGCCGCCTTCGGGGCGAAGATCGCCGCAGGGATGAGTGAGGTCGAGGCCGAGCGGGCCGTGGCGCAGTCCCTGGCTGCCGGTGCGCGCGGTGCCCGGCGCCGGAAGAAGGCGGAGCGGCAGCTGCGGAAGGCTGAAGCTGCCGCGGCTGTTGCGGCGGCTGAGGGTGAGGCCGGGGCGTCCGATGCTTCCGGTACTGCGTCCGACGCTGCGTCCGGCGCTGGCACGCCGGGCACCGGCCGCGAATCGCTGGGTGTGCGCTGGGTGAAGCTGATCCACCGCGCACCCGGCGGAGTGCTGCTGGTCGTGGTGGTGTCGCTGGTGCTGCTGACGATCCCGGCGATGAACCTGCAGCTGTCGCTGCCGTCGGACAAGACCTCGCCGGTGGAGACCACCCAGCGCAAGTCCGCCGAACTGGTGGAGGAGGGCTTCGACCCCGGACGCAACGCCCCCTTCCTGGTCATCGTCAACACCGAGAACGTCGACCCGGACTCCGCGGCGCTGGCGCACCTGACCGGTGGCGGGGCCGGCGACGGTGCCGGCGACGCCGGCGAGGGCGCTGCCGAAGGCGAGATCAGTGCGTCCGAAGCGGCGTTCGTGATGGTGAAGGACCGGTTGAGCAACAACGTCGGCGTCAAGCACGCGCAGCTCATCGGGGCGTCCGAGGACGGCACGACCGCGCAGATCCTGCTGACGCCGGACACCGGGCCCACCGACGAGCAGACCGTACAGCTGATCGGTCAGCTGCGCGCCCAGCAGGAGGACATCGAGGCCGAGACCGGGGTGCACATGGGCATCACCGGGCTGATGCCGATCCAACAGGACGTCACCGACCGGTTGTCGGACGCGATGCCGGTCTACCTGGCGCTCGTTGTCGGACTGGCACTGGTGTTGCTGCTGATGGTGTTCCGCTCACTGATGGTGCCGGTGATGGCCGCGGCCGGATTCCTGCTGTCGGTCGGCGCGGCCTTCGGTGTCACCGTGCTGTTCTGGCAGGAGGGCCTGTGGGGGATGATCAGCTCACCCGGCCCGCTGATCAGCTTCATGCCGATCTTCCTCATCGGCGTGACCTTCGGGCTGGCGATGGACTACCAGGTGTTCATCGTCTCCCGGATGCGGGAGAGATACACCCTGCACAGTCACGAGGCGGCGAAGACCAGCAAGTACAACGCCGTGGAGGATTCCGTGATCGGCGGATTCGGGCTGGGTGCCCGGGTGGTGACCGCCGCGGCGCTGATCATGATCTGCGTCTTCGCGTCCTTCATCGCCCAGCCGCTGCCGTTCATCCAGATCTTCGGTTTCGCACTTGGTGCCGCGGTCCTGTTCGACGCCTTCTTCATCCGGATGACGCTGATCCCCGCGCTGATGTTCCTGTGCGGACGGGCCACCTGGTACATGCCCAAGTGGCTGGACCGGGTGCTGCCGACGGTGGACGTCGAGGGCGCGAAACTGGAGGAGGCCTACGAGTCCGGCGAGATCGAGCGCATGGATGACGCGGCGGACGGCGCGGATACGGCGGGTGCTGTGGACGCGGCGGGCGCTGCGGTGAACGCGAAGGCGACGGATCAACGTCAGAATTAGCACCTCTCGCGATTCTCACATCGTGATACTTGCAGGTCAGACGTGTTGCAGTGATCCCTAGAACCCAATAGGGAGGTGCTAATTCTGACGTGCGGGAGCGTGGTACTGGGCCGTGGCAGAATGCCTGACTCTGGCGTCCGTCATGGTTCAACGCCGGCGGAGCTGGAGGACGAACGTCGGGCTATTCGGCGGCGGCGTCGAGGGCGGCGAACTGAGGCTCGAGGTGTTCGACGAGCCAGGGCACGGCGAGGATCGATGGCTGGCTCAGGGCCAGCGCTTCCACCGTGTCGAAGGTGACGGAGGTGCCGTCCTGCACGGCCTTCAGGTCGTCCCAACCGTTGATCGTGTCCGCAGCATCGGCGCCGGCGTTCCACATGGCCAGGAAGTCGGTGTTGAGCAGGTCGGAGTTCTCGTCCGAGATAAAGGCACGACCGCCTTCCTCGCTGACCTCCTTGATCTCCTCGGGGATGACCATGCCGAGGTCGGTGAGGAAGACATTCGCCGGATCCTCGTCGGCGGTGACCACGGCAGTGCCCTGGGGGCTCGCCTGGCCGAAGGCTGCTGTCGCCCCCTCGAGCGCGGGGTGGTTGTCCCGGGCATCGGCGATGGCCTGCTCGGCGTCTGCCACGAGATCCTTCGCCTCATCAGCCTTGCCGATGACCTCACCGGCGATCTCGGTGGACATGCGCCAGTCGTCGGTCCACGGGTTCTCGCCGATGACGGCGACAGTGGGGGCGATGGCGTTGAGCTTGTCGTAGGTCGCCGCGTCGGGGAGCCAGCTGGCGAAGATCACATCAGGGTCCGCCGCGGCGATCTCCTCGGTGACGGCACCGATCCCGTCGGCACCCGTCGAGTAACTCTCGAGCGTGCCGGGGGCCTCGCCGGACCAGGGGACCTCGGCGTCGAAACCGGAGGCGCGGAACTCCACGTCCACCGGTCGTCCCAGCGCGGCGAAAGCATCGGTGAAGGCGGGGGAGAAGCTGGCGATCGTCTCCGGGTTCGTCGGCACCTCGGTGGTGCCCATGATGTGCTCGATCTCGATCGTGTCGGACTGGTTGCTCGCCGATCCAGTCTCCGAGGAGTTGGAGCTGTCGGAGTCGTCGGAGGAGCAGGCCGTGAGACCGCCTGCGAGTGCGGCGGTGACGGTCAGGGCGATGGCGGTGGTCCGGACGCGACGTCCGGCGCGGAAGGTGGGGATACGCATGAACAGGAATGGTAGTGGCAGTTCACCGCGCATGACATAGGTTACCCTGACCTCGTACCCCCGGGGCTGGTGGTGATGCCTACCGCCCGCGCAGCTCCGGGGCCTTGTTGGCGTAGTAGCGGCCGAGGAACTCGTCCCGGTAGTCCTCGAAGCGTCCCTCCTCGATGGAGGTCCGGATGTTGTTGGTCAGCGTGACCATGAAATGAATGTTGTGCAGGGTACACAGCGTGCCCGCCAGGAACTCCTTGGCGCGTAGCAGGTGGTGGATGTACGCCCGGCTATAGCTCTCGTTGACGTATCCGCCGGTCTCCGTGTCGATCGGGATGAAGTCACGGCGGTGGCGTCCGGCCATCAGGTTCAGCCGCCCGTCCAGCGTGTAGACCCCACCGCGGCGTGCCAGACGGGTCGGGGCGACACAGTCGAAGGTGTCCGCACCTGCGGCGATGGTGGTGAACAGGTCGTCCGGCTCGGAGATGCCCAGCATGTGGCGGGGCTTGTCCTCCGGCAGCTCGTCGCAGACCCAGCTGGCGATGGTGCCGAGGTTCTCCTTCTCCAGAGCGCCGCCGATGCCGAAACCGCCGAAACCGCGGCGTCCGGCGTCCTCGGCCTCCTTCGACAACTCCACCAGACCGCGGGACGCCTTGCGCCGCAGGTCCTCGTACTGCGCACCCTGCACCACGCCCCACAGCGACTGCAGCGGACGGTGCGAGCGCTCGGTCGTCAACCGGTCGTGCTCGACGAGGCAACGGCGCGCCCACCGGTGCGTCCTGTCCACGGACTGCTCCTGGTAGAGGCGGGTGTCGACCAGGGTGGTCAGCTCGTCGAAGGCGAACATGATGTCCGCGCCGAGGCCGTGCTGGATCTGCATCGACTTCTCCGGGGTGAAGCGGTGTGTCGAGCCGTCGATGAAGGACTTGAAATCCACCCCGTCCTCGTCGACCAGCGCCATGCGCTCCTTCTTCACCGCGCGGATGTCGGCCTCGGTGAGGTTCGCCAGGTCCATGGCCAGCACCTTGCGGAAGCCGGAACCCAGGCTCATCACCTGGAATCCGCCGGAGTCGGTGTAGGTCGGGCCGTGCCAGTTCTCGAAGGCGGCGACCCCACCGGCGGTGTCGACGATGTCCTCGCCGGGCTGCAGGTAGAGGTGGTAGGCGTTCGACAGGATCGCCTCGGCGCCGGTGGAGCGGACCTGCTCGGGCGTCAGTGTCTTGACCGTGGCCTTGGTGGCGACGGGGATGAATGCCGGGGTCTGGATGTCGCCGTGCGGGGTGTGGATCACCCCGGTGCGTCCGTGGGACGGCGTGCCGTCGACGGTGCCGTCGTCGCCAATGCGGGTGCCGAGCTCGAAGGACGTGTCGGACGCAGGTTCAGTCATGGTTGACCAGTGTATCCGGTGGGTAGGCTCTGGTCCGAGCACCGGGAGCTGAAGCCCCACGGCGTCCGAATTCTCACGCGGCTACCCTCGGGAAGCAGCAGAACCCCTGCATGAACTGAGCACGAAACCTGCGATGAAGGAGTATGACAACCGTGAGCACCGCCCGCCAGATCGTCCTCGCCAGCCGTCCGAAAGGTGAGCCGACCTCGGAGAACTTCCGCACCGAGACCGTCGACCTGCCTACCCCGGGTGACGGTGAACTGGAGCTGAAGGTCCGCTACCTCTCGCTCGACCCCTACATGCGCGGACGCATGAGCGACGCGAAGTCCTACGCCGCCCCTGTCGAGGTCGACGCCGTGATGACCGGCGAGACCATCAGCGAGGTCGTGACGTCCAACGACCCGCGTTTCAAGCCCGGCGACCTGGTTCTGGCCATCACCGGTTGGGTCGACGCCGCCGTCGTGCCTGGCAAGATCGCACGCAAGGTCACCACGAAGGGAGCACCGGAGACCACCGCCCTCGGCGTCGGCGGGATGCCCGGTTTCACCGCCTGGTCGGGCCTGAAGTTCATCGGTAAGCCGAAGGCGGGGGAGACGGTCGTGGTCGCCGCGGCGTCCGGACCGGTCGGCACGATGGTCGGCCAGCTTGCCCAGCAGGCCGGTGCCCGTGCCGTGGGCATCGCCGGCGGCCCGGAGAAGTGCGCCTTCGTCCGCGACGAACTCGGCTTCGACGCCGTCGTGGATCACCGCGACCCGGACTTCCGCGCGAACCTCGCCGCCGCCTGCCCGGACGGTATCGACGTGTACTGGGAGAACGTCGCCGGACCGGTGTGGGACGCCGTCCTGCCGCTACTCAACCTGTACTCGCGGGTCCCGGTGTGTGGACTGGCGGCGAACTACAACGACGGCGGTTTCGGTGACCGCGACCGACTGCCCGCGACGATGGGTGTGGTCCTGGCGCAGAGTGTGCTGATCCGCGGGTTCATCCAGACCGAGTTCGCCGCCGAGCACTGGGGCGAATTCCTCGCCGAGGTGACCCCGAAAATCGCCGACGGCACGATCGCCTACCGTGAGGACATCGTCGAGGGGCTGGACGCCGCGCCGGACGCCTTCACGGGCATGCTCACCGGCGCCAACTTCGGCAAGCTGTTGGTGAAGGTGAGCTGATCGGGCATGACTGGTGCGTCCACTGTGCCGGCTGGGTACGTCGTGCCGACGGTCTCCAAGCTTTACCGCTACCCGGTCAAGGGCTTCACTCCGGAGCCCTGTGAGGAGCTCGTCGTCCAGGACGATGGCCGGATCGAGGGCGACCGCGTCCTCGCTTTTCGCTTCGCTGACGCCGCCACGCCCGAGGAGAAGGACGGTCTGGACTATTGGCCGAAGTCGAAGGGCCTGGCGCTGATGGACTTCCCGTCGCTGGCGCGCCTGCAGGTGTCCTTCGACGGTTCGGTGCTGAGTTTTCACGAGGACGGGGAACTGGTGGTCTCTGCCGGGCTGGATCCGGCCGGACGCCGCGAGCTGTGCGACCGCATCGCCGAGTGGGTGTTGGACGGTCCGGACGCCCGTCGGTTGAAGAAGGCCGGACGGCTTCCGCTGGAGTTGGTCGGTGACGGTGTGACCTCACGGTTCCAGGACCGGCCGCGAGGATTCGTGTCCCTGCACGGTGCGGCCTCCGTGGAGGCGCTGGGGGATGCCGCTAATAGTGGTGGCGGTGCTGGTGACGGGGCCGGTAGCGGTGGTGGCGGCGCAGAACAAGGCGTTCGGGTGGATGTCGACAGTCGCCGCTTTCGCTCGAACGTCGTGGTGGGCGGCCTGGCTGCCTGGGAGGAACTCGACTGGGCAGACAATGGCACACAGATTCAGGTGGGTGATGTCCCGTTGACCGCGCAGAAGACGATCGTGCGCTGCATGGCCATCGCCGCCAACCCCGACTCCGGTGAGCGCGACGCCAACCTGCTGAAGGTCCTGACCAAGGACCTGGGACAGTCTGAGCCGACGCTGGGTGTGCTGTTCCTGCCCTCGGAGGAGGGAGACGGGGGCACGATCCGGATCGGCGATCCGTTGGCCGTGACAACCGAGGTGAGCCGGTCGTGACTACTGACCGTTCAATCGTCTTACTTGGTGGTGGTTTCTCCGAGGATGAGTACCGCGAGGTGGACGAATACCTTCTGGGGACGGTGCAGGTGCCGACGCCGAAGGTCTGCTTCATTCCGACCGCCAGCGGCGACTCGGCCGGGTACGTCGACCGCTTCTACGAAGGCGTGTCGCGGTACGACTGCGAACTCACTCATCTAGAGTTGTTCCGCCGCGATGCGACAGACCCGTCGGAGGTCGTCGGGGCGAGTGACATCATCTACGTGGGTGGTGGCAACACCGCGAACATGCTGAGTGTGTGGCGACTGCATTCGCTCGACACCTTGCTGGTTGAGGCGTACCGGCGGGGGACGGTGCTCGCCGGGATCAGCGCCGGCGCGGCCTGCTGGTTCGAAGCCTGTCTCACCGACTCTTTCGGGCCACTGGCTCCGCTGAATGACGGCCTGGGTCTGCTCACGGGGAGTTTCTGCCACCGAGGAAGGGCGGCCGGAGGTCTACCGGGAATGCATCAGCAGGGGCGATCTTCCTGCAGGGATCGGCCTGGACGATGGCGCTGCCGTCAGGTTCACAAACGAACAACTGACGGATGTCTTCACCGTCGATGAGTCGGCGAAGGTGCACCACTTCGCCTGACGCACCTCAACGCTGCCGTGATCGAGGTCAACGCCCGAGGTGATGAACCCACGGTAGATATCGGGCAGGTTCTGTGACAACTCCGCCACGGGATGCCAGTCGACCTCGCTGTGCTCCGAGCTCCTGTGCGGCACTAGGTCGCGGTCCACCCTGGTCGAGAGACAGACCAGCGCCACCTGGCGTCCGGGGACCGGAGCAAATAGCTCAGCACCGACGAGGGTGAACCTGTCTGCGTCCAGGTGCAGACCGGTCTCCTCGTGAACCTCACGAACGGCAGTATCGGTGATGGAGGTGCCCACCTTGTCCGGCCATCCGCCGGGGAGTTCCCATTCGCCCCGGTCGTTCAGCCCCAGCAGGACGCGGTCATCCGACACGACCACCGCTTTCACGGCGCAGGGGACGGCGTAGTAGCCGGTGCCTTCCTCGATCATGTGGTTCGCTTCCCCCCGAACAGGGCGTAGAGGAACGGCAGCGCAGACAGTCCCATCATGATGATGCCCGCCACATACGCCGTGGTACTCCATGAGTCCCCGGCCCCCGCTGATCCGCGCAAAACGGCACCTCCGATCACCAGCCCGACGAAGAGGATCGCCGCGACCACCCGTCGTGCCGCCCGCTCCAGACGCTTCAGCTGTCGCTCGACCTGCGGGGTGTTGACCGACAGGTCACCGCTCTCGACAACGGTGATCACATGGTCCAGGCGTCCGGGCAATCGTCCGAGCACCTTCGCGGTGTCCGCGACGGTGGTCACCGCGCGGTGCGCCATCTCGCGGGCAGAGTCGCCGGCCTGTTCACGCACCAGTTTCGCTGCGAAGGGCTCGACCGAATCCCAGATATTGAACGAGGGGTTCAGGGCGGAACACAAGCCCGACAGCATCGACACCGACCGCATGATCAGCAGGAAATTCTCCGGCAGCTGGAACGGCATCGACCGGATCACGTCACGGAAGCGGTGCGCGAACTCCTCGAACTCACGCCGCTCGACATGCTGCAGGTCCATGACCCCCATGCCGCCGAACCGCTTGAAGAGCTCGGTCATCGCCTTCTTCAACTCACCGGTGTCCGCCGTCGGCAGCAGCACACCGAGGTTCTCCATCGCGGTGACCATGCCGTCGCCGTCACGCGTTCCCACCGCCATCACCAAATCGCGCAGGCCCGCGTGCAACGTCTCGTCCACCGATCCGGTCATCCCGAAATCGATGAACGTGAGTTTGAAGTCGCCGCCGTTCAGCCCCGGGGTGACGAAGATATTCCCCGGGTGCGGATCGGCGTGGAAGTGCCCGTTGTCGAAGAACTGGGTGAACATCACCTCGGCGAGGCGCTCGGCGACGTCGGACGGGTCGATGCCCGCCGCACGTAGCGCGGCAGTGTCGCTGATCTTGACGGCCGTGACGTCCCGCAGGGTCAGGACGCGCCGGACGCTGCGTTCCCAGACCACGTCCGGCACGCGCACCAGCGGATCGTCGACGAAGTCGCCGGCGAAGGCGTTCGCCTCGGACGCCTCGTGGAGGTAGTCGATCTCCTCGTAACTGGTGACCGCGAACTCCTCGACGAGCCCGGGGATGTCGGCGCGCTGGGAGATGAACCGGATGCGGGCCAGCCAGCCGGCGATCCGACGCAGCGCCGCCAGATCGACCTCGACAATGTCGCCGATCCCGGGGCGTTGGATCTTCACCACGACATCGGTGAACGGGACACCGGTGTCCCCGTTCACGTCGGACGGTCGGAGCCGGGCGCGGTAGGCCTGCCCCAGGGACGCGGCGGCCAGGGGAGTGGTGTCGAAGGAGGCGAAAGCGCGCTCCAGCGGCATGCCTAGTTCCCGCTCGGCCAAGGCACGCATCGCCTCGAACTCCACCGCCGGCACCTTGTCCTGCAGTGTGGCGAGCTCATCGGTCACACTGGCCGGCAACACATCGATGCGGGTCGACATGAACTGGCCGACCTTGATCATCAGCCCACCGAGGTCGGTCGCCAGTGTCCGGAAACGCTCGGCGGCGCGCACCATGCGCCGTTCCTGGGTGCGGTGACTGACAGCGCGCAGGCCGATGTGTGGCAGGACCAGGTCATACCACCAGGTCTGCACGATGAGCAGCGCACCGAAGGTCATGATGCGCCGGTAGCGCGACCTCAGCTGGTGGGAGGAGCCCCGTCGTCCGGGGCCGGCACTGTTGCTCACTCTGCGGTTGCAGCAGCTTCGGCCGGCGCCTCGGCCGGTTCCTCAGCGAGGATGCTGTAGATGCCCCGACGGGCGTCATCCAGCAGGGCTGCGACGCGGGCCCGCTGCTCCTCGGTGCCGTTCAGCCCGACCTGATGGACGGCCTGACCGAGCTTCGCGCCGGCCCTCGGCAGCTCACTGCGGGATTCAGCGAAGTCCGCGACATCGGCGGTACCGGAGAACCGGGGGATCCGGCCCCACGGTGTCCAGGACGCGCAGGCAGTATCAGCGTCGGCAGAGTCTGTATCGTCCCCGTCCTCGTCTCCGTCGTCACCTCCATCGTTCTCCCGGGCAGCGGCGAGAGTCGCAGCCTCCTCGCGTCCAGCATCGGTCAGCGAGTACTGACGACGTCCGTCCTGCTCCTCGACGGTGGCGAGTGCCTCGTCCACCAGCAGCTGCAGGGTGGGGTAGACCTCGGCGGCCGAAGGCTCCCACCCACCGTCGCTACGCTCGGTGATCGTGCGGATGATCTGGGCACCATGCTGCGGCTTCTCGTTGAGCAGGCTCAGGACGGTGGTGCGGATGTCACGCTCAGGCTCATCGCCGGAGAACGGACGGCTGGTGAACGGACGGGGGAACGTGCTGCCGTTGGTGACAGTGCCGACGTTGTATCGGACGGCCTCGACGACATCGCGGAGCGTGGGGATGCCGGGGTAATCGTGTGGTGTGCGTGTGGGTCCCATGGTGTGTGCCTCCAGTGCGCGGATTGGGCGCCGTAGCGGGTGTGCGGTGGTGGGTGAGGTGACGTGTTCGGTGGTGTGTGATGGTTCTGTTTCCCACGCTACAACTCCGACCTGGATGGTGCCTGTGACCTCGCTCCCATTCCCGGGTGGTGTGAGGGGGTCCGGAGCACCAGGGAGTGGGAGTGAGGGCACAAGCAGGCACGGAGTGGGGCCGCGATACCCTTGTGCACCATGACAGTCCCAGCCAGTGGCCGCTACGCCCCCAGTCCCAGCGGCGACCTGCACCTCGGAAATCTCCGCACCGCCGTCCTCGCCGAGGCGTGGGCGCGGACCACCGGACGGGGTTTCCGGTTACGCATCGACGATATCGACGCGTCCCGTTCCTCCGAGATCTCCGCCGACCGTCAGCTCGAGGATCTGGAGGCCATCGGGCTGACGTGGGACGGTGCGGTGGCCAGGCAGTCGGAGTCGGTGGAGCGCTACGAGGTCGCCCTCGAACGGCTGGCCGAGGACGGCCTGACCTATGAGTGCTACTGCTCGCGCAAGGACATCCGTGAAGCCGCCAGCGCACCCCACATCACGCCCGGGCACTACCCGGGAACCTGCCGTGACCTCGACGATGCCGAGCGAGACCGTCAGTGTGAGTCCCTCGCCGCAGAGGGACGCGTCCCGTCCCTTCGGCTGCGCGCGCAGGTGGACCGCTGGACTGTCCGGGAACGTTTCGCGTCCGCGGCCGGAGAGGACGGGGCGTACACCGGCGACGTCGACGACATGGTGCTGCGCCGTGGCGGCAGTGGGGCGGACGCCGGGTTCGCCTACAACCTCGCCGTGGTCGTCGACGACACACTGGCCGGGATCGACCAGGTCGTCCGTGGCGATGACCTGCTGGACTCCGCCCCGCGCCAGGGATACCTGGCACACCTGCTGGGCCTCCCCGAGGTCGAGTACGTGCACGTCCCGTTGGTGCTGGGCCCCGGCGGTCAGCGCCTGGCCAAGCGCGACGGCGCGGTGACCCTGCGCGAAATGCCGGGGGAGACCTATGCGGAGAAGGCCGCCGCGGCCCGTGGGTGGATCGAGGAGTCCATCGGACAGGACGCACTGGCGGACCCTGCTCTGCTTTCGCACGAACCGGTCGTGTGGCGGGGCTGAGGCTGCCCCGCCGTCCCTACAGGTCAGTGCACCGAGCGCGGCCGGAACTTCGGGGCGACCTTCTTCGCCGCCGCCGTGCGCGCGATACCGGCGTTCTTGCCGATGAGCAGGCGCAGCTGGCGCAGACGCTCCTTGGCGAACGTCGCCCGGGCGCCGGATGTCCACGTCTCGTCCACCAGCTTCTTGCCGTAGGCCACGGCGTCGGGGGAGCGGGTCGCGATGAGCGCGGCCAGATTGTCCGACGCCGCCAGCGGGTCCTCCACGACCTCGCTGGCCACCCCGTACTCCACCGCGCGCGCACCGTCGAAGGTCTCGCCGGTGATGGTGAGCCGCTTCAGGACGTCCGCCGGAAGCTGCTGCTTCAGGCTCTGCATGCCGGACATGTCCGGGATCAGACCCCACTTGGCCTCCAGGATGCTCCACTGTGCGTCGGCGGTGGTGAAGCGCCAGTCCGCGGCCATCGCCAGCTGCAGGCCGCCGCCGAAGCAGTGCCCGTGGACGGCGGCGATCACCGGCACCGGCAGGCGCCGGAACGCCCAGCACGCCTCCTGGAAAGTGTTGGTGCCGCGCCACGGTCGCGTCAGGAAGGCCAGTCCCAGCCCGGTGGGGTTGCCCATCACGGCAGCGAAGTCCAGGCCCGCGCTGAAGGAACGTCCCTCACCGGCGAGGATGACGGCGCGCACGCTGCTGTCGCGGCGGATGCGTCCGGCGATCGCCACGAGTTCATCGAGGACCGGCAAGGTCAGCGAGTTCAGCTTGTCCGGACGGTTCAGTCGGACGTGGGCGATACCGTCGGTGACGGTCAGGGTGGGCAGGTATGACTGGCTCATGGCGTCCACGCTAGAGGACGCACGCGTCCGGCGAGGACGATTGCCACGGTGGTGAGGCGCGGGTGGTGTGCCGTGGGGGGGGGATGCCGTGGCGGGTACTCCAGGAAATCCGGGGGTCCTGAGTTTTCTCGGTCAAAGGTTGGGTAACCTTAAGTATGTGACAGAAGAAACTCGTCAGTTACCGATGTATGAGGCCGGGGCCGTGCCCTTCCCCGTGCTCGCCTTCGGTCGGGACGAGCTTCTTCAGTACGACACCTACTGGGGGGTGCACTCCCACCCGACCCATGAGCTGCTGTGGAATGAGGTCGGCTCCGGCGTGGCGCAGGTCGGAAGCCGGTTATGGACCGTCGCGGGAGGGGTCGGACTGTGGATTCCCGCGGGAACCCCGCATTCCGGCAGTGCGCCGGCCGGCTCGCGGCAACGCGTGGTCCATTTCTCGGTGGAGGCCCCGGCGCTGGCGTCCGAACCGGTGTCGGTCGAGCTCACCCCGTTGCTCGGGCTGTTGGTCGACCGGCTGATCACCGCCGAGCTCTCGGAGGAGTCGCGGCAGCTGACCGAACGGATGATCCTCGACGTGATGCGGCCCTCGTCCCGGGAACTGGTGTTGGACATCCCGGCGTCCTCCCTGGTCCGGCCGATCGTGGATACCCTGCGCGACAATCCGGCGGACCAGACCACCCTGGCGGTGTGGGCGCGTCGGCTGGGCGTGAGCACCAAGACAGTGACCCGGACCTTCGAGGCGGAGACCGGTCTGGGATTCAGCCGGTGGGTGGTCACCGCCAAGGTGAAGCAGGCGGTGAAGCTGTTGGGTGCCGACATGGAGATCGCCGAGGTCGCCGAGAAGGTGGGCTACCGCTCGGTGAGTGCGTTCATCACCGCCTTTCGTCGGGTCGCCGGGCTGACGCCGGGACAGTTCCGCGGCATGTCGGACGGCACTGCCGGGGCCGGTCAGTTCGTGGAAGTGACGGACGGGGTGCCGGACGAGGTGACGGACGGGATGTCGGACGGGGTGACGGTGGCGTAACCACCGGGGGTGGTGTCCGATTCGCGAAACGGGATGTCCTCGATCGGGGATTGCGGAAAGGCACGGCTTAGAGTTATTTTGATCAGGCATGCCTAATTCACCTGAGGTAACTGACGTGTCATCCTAGGAAAGGTAACCCCCCATGACCCGCACCCGCTCGCTGCGGACCGTCCTGCTGTCGCTGACCGCGGCATTCGGTCTCGCACTGACCGCCTGCTCCTCCGACGACGGAGACACCGGCGCCGATGCCGATGCTGCCCACGAGGAGGCTGCGTCGGTCGCCGAGAACATCTCCGTCGACGGTGACACCATCGCCATCGAGCACGCCTTCGGCACCACCGAGATCGAGGGCACCCCGGAGCGGGTCGCCACGGCGAACTTCCAGAACCAGGAGGTGCCCCTGGCTCTCGACGTCGTCCCGGTCGGCATGGCCGAGGCGAACTTCGGCGGCTCGCCGGTGCTTCCCTGGGTCGAGGAGAAGCTCGAGGAACTGGGTGCCACCGGTGACGACGCACCGGTCCTGTTCGACGAGACCGACGGCATCGACTTCGAGGCGGTCTCCGACACCGACCCGGACGTCATCTTCGCCGGCTACTCCGGCATCGACGCCGAGGACTACGAGACGCTCAGTAAGATCGCCCCGACCGTGCCCTTCCCCAAGGACCAGGTCGCTTGGGGGACCACCTGGCGCGAGAACATCGTGATCGGTTCGGCCGCGATCGGCAAGCCGGACGAGGGCGAGGACCTCATCGCCGACCTCGAGGAGCAGATCGACGCAGCGGCGGACGACGCCCCTGAGATCAAGGACAAGAAGACCATGTTCCTGACCCACGTGGAGGTCGGTGACCTCAGCGAGGTCAGCTTCTACACCGCCCACGACGCCCGCCCGAAGTTCTTCGAGGATCTGGGCATGGCCGTGCCGGAGTCCATCCAGGAGTTCTCCGACGGCAACGACACCTTCAGCGGCACCATCAGCTCCGAGCTGGCCGACGCCTTCGACGATGTCGACATCATCGTCACCTACGGTGACCGCGAGCTGATCGAGGCACTGAAGGCCGACCCGGTGCTGGGTCAGATCCCGGCGATCAAGAACGATGCCGTCGTCCTGCTGGAGGACAATGAGCTCGGCACCGCCGCGATGCCGACCGCGCTGGGTATCCCCTACATCCTCGACGACTACGTCGAGGCCCTCGCCGAGGCCGCGCAGAAGCCCGAGGACGCCGAGTAGGACGCCGAGTGGAAGGCACCGTCCCCATCCCGATGACGACCACCACAGAAACGACCGCTGAAACAACTGCTGAGCGGCTGAGACGTTCCACGGCACTGCGCGCCACGTGGCTGCTGGCCGCGATCGCCGTGCTGGTCGTCCTCACGGCCGTATCCACGGCCATCGGCGCCCGTTCCGTCGGGCTCGACGACATCATCGCCGCCTACGGAGGTTCCGCCGAGACGATGGAGCAGGGGGCGGTGGCCAAGCGGATCCCGCGGACCCTCCTGGCCGTCCTCGCCGGGGCGGCACTGGGCATCACCGGTGCGGTGATGCAGGGCGTGACCCGCAACCCGCTAGCCGACCCCGGCATCCTCGGGGTCAACACCGGCGCGGCCCTGGCCGTGGTCCTCGGCATGGCCTACCTGAGCCTGACCTCGGCAGACCAGTACATCTGGCTGGCGATGCTCGGCGCGGCGGTCACCGCCGTCTTCGTCTACATCATCGGTTCCCTCGGCCACGGCGGGACGACCCCGCTGAAGCTGGCGTTGGCCGGCGTAGCCACGGCCGCCGCACTGACCTCCTTCATCAGTGCCGTCACCTTGACCCGCGCTGACCTGGTCGACCTGGCCCGCGACTGGCAGATCGGCGGCGTCGGCGGCGGAACCTGGGACTCCATCCGCCTGGTCGCCCCGTTCCTCATCGTGGGGACGCTGATCTGCCTGTTGTCCGCCCGCGGACTGAACTCCCTGGCCCTCGGTGATGAACTCGCCGCCGGGCTGGGACAGAACGTGGCGCTCACCCGGCTCACCGCCGCTCTCGGCGCAGTGATCCTGTGCGGTGCGGCGACCGCGGTGACCGGCCCCATCGGCTTCATCGGCCTGGTCGTGCCGCACGCCTGCCGCCTGCTGGTCGGGGTGGACCACCGGTGGCTGATCCCGTTCTCTGCTGTTGCCGGTGCCGCACTGCTGGTCGGTGCCGACATCGTCGGACGCATCGTCGCCCGGCCGTCCGAACTGGAGGTCGGCATCCTCACCGCATTGATCGGCGCACCAGTGTTCATCGCCATCGTCCGACGTCAGAAGGTGCGTGCCCTGTGAGTATCCAGACACAATTCGGAGACACGCCGGCTGCCAGCCCAGGTGGAGTCCCGGGTGTTAGCCCAGGTGGAGCCTCGGGTGCCACGCCGGCGACCGTCGCCACGGTGACCGCCGGACGACGGGGACGCCTCCGCCGCTGGTGGACGGTGACCGGCATCCTGATCGTCCTGACCATCGCCGTGTACCTTTTCTCCCTGTGCTTCGGCCACACCTACTACCCGTTGTCCGACGTATGGCGGGTGATCCTCGGCGAGGACGTCCCCGGAGCCTCCTTCACCGTCGGCGAACTCCGCCTGCCGCGCGCCAGCCTCGGTGTGGTCTGCGGTCTGGCGTTCGGCCTCGGTGGCGTGGTCTTCCAGACCATGCTGCGCAACCCGCTGGCCAGCCCGGACATCATCGGCATCAGCTCCGGGGCCTCGGCTGCAGCTGTCTTCGCCATCCTCAGTCTGTCGCTCACCGCGGCCGCCACCGCCGCCTTCGCCATCGTCGCGGCACTGGCCGTGGCACTTCTGGTCTTCGCCCTGTCCTGGAAGGGCGGGGTTGCCGGAACGCGCCTGATCCTGGTCGGTATCGGTGTCTCCGCCGTGCTGACCAGTTTGACCAACTGGCAGCTGTCGAAGGCACAGACCTTCGACACCCAGGCGGCGATGCGCTGGCTCAGCGGCAGTCTGAACAACGCCTCCTGGAACGGGGTGCAGCTGGTGCTGGTGGCCGTCATCGTGCTGGCCCCGGTGCTGCTGTCGCAGTGGCGCAACCTGGCGATCACCCAGCTCGGCGACGACACTGCCGAGGCCCTGGGCGTCCGGGTGTCGCGTACCCGCCTGATCCTGGTGGTGGCGGCCGTCGGTCTGATCGCCTTCGCCACCGCCTCGGCCGGGCCCATCGCCTTCGTGGCCTTCCTGTCCGGTCCGATCGCCGCACGACTGGTCGGCCCTGGTACCAACCTGCTGGTCCCGGCCGCGCTGGTGGGCTGCCTTCTGGTGCTGTCCGCCGACTTCGCCGGACAGTGGCTCTTCGACGCCCGCTACCCGGTGGGCGTGATCACCGGCGTGCTCGGCGCACCGTACCTGATCTACCTCATCATCCGCACCAACCGCTCAGGAGGCTCACTGTGACCTCGGCACCCGACGCAGCAAACACCGCTGATGCATCCGACGCAGCGATCACCGCGACCATCACCCACGAGACGCACACGCTCTCGGCGCAGGGCCTGTCGCTGGGATACGGCGACCACCCGGTCATCACCGGCATCGACCTGGACGTCCTGCCGGGCAAGGTCACCGGCATCATCGGGGCGAATGCGTGCGGCAAGTCCACCCTGCTGAAGTCGATGTCCAGGCTGCTGAAGCCCAGCACCGGTAGCGTCCTGTTGGACGGCCGGTCGGTGCATTCGATGCCGGCGAAGCAGTTGGCGCAGACCTTGGGCCTGCTGCCGCAGTCGCCGATCGCCCCGGAGGGCATCACCGTCGCCGACCTTGTCGGACGCGGACGCCACCCGCACCAGGGCATCATGTCCCGCTGGTCGGGGGTCGATGACGAGGCGGTGGCCTTTGCCCTGGACACCACCGGTACCGCTGCACTGGCAGACCGGTCGGTGGACGAACTGTCCGGCGGTCAGCGCCAGCGCGTGTGGATCGCCATGGCCTTGGCGCAGCAGACCGACATCCTGCTGTTGGACGAGCCGACGACCTACCTCGATGTCGCCCATCAGGTCGAGGTCCTGGACCTGCTGACGGACCTCAACAAGAACTCCGGGATCACCATCGCCATGGTGCTGCACGACCTGAACCTGGCGGCGCGCTACTGCGACCAGATCGTGATGATCGCCGACGGTGGTGTCGAGGCGATGGGTGTGCCGTCCGAGATCTTCACCGAGGAGCGGGTGGAGAAGGTCTTCGGGCTGAAGTCGCAGATCATCCCCGACCCGGTGTCGGGCACGCCGCTGGTGCTGCCGATCGGGCGGCACCGCGTGCTCAGTGCCTGAGGGTGGCCGGACAGCATCTGGCCGGACGCTGGTTCTGTACTTGGCCCCGCCCCTGTCGCAGCGTTTGCGCCCCCGAATCCGGAAGCCAGTGGCAGAAAAGTCCAGAATCGGGGGCGCAAAAGTCGTTCACGGTCGTGCCCGGTATTCTCGCGACCATGACCAGCACCGGAGACGCGCACCTCGTCGAGCACACCGACCTCACTCACCCGCTGGACACCGGAATGCCGGTCCTTCCGGGGGATCCTGAGGTGCAGGTCGACGAGGTGTTGACTCTCGCCGACGATGGCTGCTCGGTGCGGACCGTGCACCTCGGGACGCACTCCGGGACGCACGTGGACGCCCCGTCCCACGTCCTCCGTGGCGGGAGGACCATCGACCAGGTCGCGCCGGGGGAGCTCATGGGGGACGCCGTGGTCATCCACCTCCCGAACCTCGCACCGGGGCATCAGATTCACCTGGGGGAACTGCTCTCTGCCATGCCGGTCGTCAACTGTCGGATCGTCCTGCTGGCCACCGGGTGGGACCGGTACTGGGGGACCGATGACTACCTGCGTCATCCCGGCCTGGCGGAGGGGGCAGCGGCTGCCCTGGTGGATGCCGGTGTGCGCGTGGTCGGGATGGACATGGCGTCTCCGGACCGTAGTGACGGGTCGGACGGCCTGGCGGCGCATGAGGCGCTGCTCGGGGCGGACTGCCTGATCATCGAGAACCTGCGGGGGCTCGCGGACCTGCCGAGCCGGGTGGAGTTCACCGCGTTGCCGTTGAACATCGCCGGCGGGGACGGGTCGCCGGTGAGGGCAGTCGCGAAGGCGCTGACGCGCTGGTCGATCGGGGAGTACGCCTTCCCGGGGGAGCTGCGTGACCAGCTCATCGAGTCGATCCTCGACGGGGAGAAGACCACGACAACCTCGCTGGTGGAGGAGTACCGCGCCGCCGGTGACCCGTTGCCGAGGCCGGGTGACCGGGAAGTCTTGGTTAACTCCGACGGGACGGCGAACGGTGTCCTCGCTATCACCGACGTGCGTATCTGCCGACTCGACGAGGTCGCGGAGGACCATGCCCTGGGAGAGGGGGAGGGCTACGAGTCTGTCGCGGAATGGCGCAGCGGGCATGAGATGTTCTGGAACTCTCCGGAGTTCCAGGAGGCGAACCCGGACCTCGTGGTCGATGACGCGACCGAGGTGGTGTGCACGAGGTTCGAGTTCCTGGCCTCGTTGGAAGGCCCGGACGACTGAGTCGCACAAGGAGTCAGAAACAAGGCTACGGAGAGGTCACCGGGACGCCCCGAAAATGACCTCTCCGTAGCCTTTGTTGTCGGCTGGTGCGCGTTGGCTCAGGCGGGCAGCTCAGCGGCCGCCAGGGCGTCCTGCAACTCCTCCTCGGTGGCGGGGCGACCCGGACCCATCGACAGGATGTCGGTGGGGTTGGCGTCCGGGGTGAGGTACGGGCGGCCGTAGGCGGGTTGACCGTTGTCGAACCGTCGGCCTTCGGACAGCGGGCCGGTGTCGAGAGCGTTGTAGCCGAGAGTGTTGAGAAGGGCGGTGACCTCGGCCTTGGCGTCCTCGTCATCGCCGGCGATGACCAGCGAGGTGCGCTCCGGGCTGTCGGCCGGGCGGGCGAGGAGGCCGAGGTGGGCGAAATTGATGTTGTTGAAGGCCTTCACGACGGACGATTCGGGGAGGCGCTCCTGGAGGTATGCCGAGGTGGTGACCTCACGGTTGTCGAGCGCGTCGATGTGGCCGTCGCGCTGCCAGTAGTAGTTCGACGTGTCGATGACCGTCTTGCCAGCCAGTGGTTCGGCGGGGATGTCGGCCAAGGCGCCGAGCGGGACGCTGACGACCACGATGTCACCGGCCTCCGCGGCCTCGGCCGGGGTGGCGGCGCGGGCGTTCGGCCCGAGTGCTGCGACCAGCGGCAGCAGGGTGCGGGGTTCGCGGGAGTTGGACAGGACGACCTGGTGGTCGCCTTCGATGGCCAGACGTGCGACGGTGGCTCCGATGAGGCCGGAGCCGATGATTCCAATAGTGCTCATGCCAGGAATAACCTGCCGGGCGGGGCCAGTATTCCTTGTGTCTTAGACGGGCAGCATAGACGCGCAACATAGACGGAGAGGTCACCTTTCGGCCCTGTAAGTGACCTCTCCGTCTATGTTGCGATGAGTGAGCTGGTGCTATGGGGCCGTCCGAGAGGACGCGAGGGGCACCTCTCCTGGCAGACTGGGGGACATGCCTGACGCTTCCGCAGCACACGACGCTCCCGCAGTCTCCACCGCCCCGTCCTCCGGCGCCTACGCCCACGGCTTCGCCCGCGTCGCCGCCGTGACTGTCCCTGTCGCCATCGCCGACCCCGCCACGAATGCGCAGACCATCCTCGACGCCGCCCGCGAGCTACATGAGGACCACGTCGGCCTCGCGGTGTTCCCGGAGCTCAGCCTCACCGGTTACGCCATCGACGACCTCGTGCTGCAGGACGTCCTGCTCGATGCCGTCGAGGACGCGGTCGAGACATTGGTCGCCGCATCCGTCGAACTCATGCCTGTGCTCGTTGTCGGCGCGCCGCTGGCCCAGGGCAACCGGCTCTACAACTGTGCGGTGGTCATCCACCGCGGCGAGATCCTCGGCGTCGTCCCGAAGTCGCACCTTCCGAACTACCGGGAGTTCTACGAGCGCCGCTGGTACGCCTCCGGCGGTGACATCCAGGACATTCAGGACGCCACCATCCGGATTGGCGACAACCAGGCGCTCTTCGGCACCGACCTGCTGTTCCAGGCCGTCGACGTGAAGGGCCTGACCTTCCATGTCGAGATCTGCGAGGACATGTGGGTCCCCGTCCCGCCGAGTGCAATGGCCGCGCTGCATGGAGCAAGCGTCCTGCTGAACATGTCCGGAAGTCCGCTCACGCAGCGGCGCGCCGACGATCGGCACCTGCTGGCGTCGAGTGCGTCGCTGCGCTGTCAGGCCGCCTACGTCTACGCCGCCGCCGGGCAGGGCGAATCCACCAACGACCTCGCGTGGGACGGGATGACCATGATCCACGAGCGCGGCACCCTGCTTGCCGAGACCGAACGCTTCCCGGAGGGGACGCGGCACTCGGTCGCCGACGTCGACCTCGACGCCATCCGGCAGGCCCGGCTTCACCAGGGCACTTTCGACGACAACCGGCAGGGCCCCGCTGGTCAGACTGGTCAGGCAGGACGCAAAGATACCTGGCGCACCGTCGAGTTCACCCTCGACCCGCCGCGCGGGGAGATCGGCCTGCGCCGTGACCTCGCCCGCTTCCCCTTCGTCCCCGGCGATCCGGACCGGCTGGCCCAGGACTGCTACGAGGCGTTCAATATCCAGGTCGCGGGTCTGGCGCAGCGGCTGTCGGCGATCGGCAACCCGAAGCCGGTCATCGGCGTCTCCGGTGGTCTGGACTCCACCCATGCGCTGCTGGTCATCGCCCGGGCGATGGACCGCGCCGGGCGTCCGCGCTCCGACATCCTCGCCTACACGATGCCCGGATTCGCCACGAGTGAGCACACGAAGTCGAATGCGGTGAAGCTCGCCGAGGCGGTCGGCGCCTCCATCGAGACCATCGACATCGTCCCCGCCGCCACCGAGATGCTCAAGAAGATGCATCATCCCTTCGGTGACGGTGAGCCGGTCTACGACGTCACCTTCGAGAACGTCCAGGCGGGCTTACGCACCGACTACCTCTTCCGGCTGGCCAACCACCACGGCGGCATCGTGGTGGGCACCGGCGACCTCTCCGAGATCGCCCTGGGCTGGTGCACCTACGGAGTCGGCGACCAGATGAGCCACTACGGCGTGAACGGTGGGGTGCCGAAGACCCTGATACAGCACCTCATTCGCTGGGTCATCAGCACTGGTGAGGGTGTGGACGCCGCGACGGCCGAGGTGCTGCAGTCCGTTCTCGACACCGAAATCAGCCCGGAACTCGTGCCGCCGGGTGCCGACGGAAAGGTGCAGTCCACCGAGTCCACGATCGGGCCCTACGCGCTGCACGACTTCACGCTGTGGCACATTCTCGCCGGCCTGCGTCCCTCCAAGATCGCCTTCCTCGCCTGGCACGCCTGGAAGGACGCCGAGGTCGGTGAGTGGCCCGCCGGTTTCCCCGACGAGGACCGCTACACCTACGACCTGGCGACGATCGTGAAATGGGAGCGCTCCTTCCTGCAGCGCTTCTTCGGCTTCGCCCAGTTCAAGCGCACGGCGATCCCGAACGGGCCGAAGGTGTCCCCGGCCGGTGCCCTGTCGCCGCGGGGTGACTGGCGTGCACCGTCGGACGGCAATGCGCGGGCCTGGCTCGCCGAACTCGACCGCATGCACCCGGGGGTGTGACCCGAACCACCCTGAAGTGGTGTGAAGCGGAAGAATTCTGAACTCCGTGAATCCCCTGACGTCTGCGCTGGTGAAACGCTGATTTCGGGGGAATTTCCATGTCTCTAACGACGTTCAATCACCTGCTTTGAGTCGCGAATCCACTCGAAGTTCCTTAGGCTGGATGAGCATGAAAGACCGGCGTTGAAGATCGTCAGCAACGCCACGAGCGGACACTGGAGGTGGAATGTCGTGAGTGTTGTACGTGCGTCCAACGTCTACAAGGTCTTCGGTGAGAATGGCCCTGACGTGGTGCGTAAGCTTGAGGAAGGGGCGGATCGGGACGATCTGACGGACCTCGGAACAGCCGCGGTGATCGACGTGAATTTCACCGTGGAAAAAGGCGAGATTTTTGTCGTCATGGGATTGTCCGGTTCAGGAAAATCAACCCTCATCCGGATGGTCAACGGACTCTGGGCACCAACCTCCGGGTCGATTGAAGTAGCCGGAAAAGACATCTCCGACATGGGGAAACAGCAACTCCGTAAATTGCGGGCGGATCATGTCTCGATGGTCTTCCAGCACTTCGCCCTGCTGCCGCACCGCACCGTCCGGGACAACGCCGCCTACGCCCTGGAGATCCGCGGGGTCGACAAGAAGACCCGCCAGGAGAAGGCCGACCACTGGTTGCACCAGGTCGGCCTCGAAGGGTGGGGCGACAAACTGCCCGGTGAACTGTCCGGAGGTATGCAGCAGCGTGTGGGCCTGGCCCGTGCCCTGGCCGCCGAGACCGACATCCTGCTGATGGACGAGGCGTTCTCCGCCCTTGACCCGCTGATCCGCACCGAGATGCAGGACCAGCTGATTGAACTGCAACGGGCGCTGGGCAAGACGATCATCTTCATCAGTCACGACCTCAACGAGGCCATGCGGCTCGGCGACCGGATCGCGATCATGCGCGACGGTCGCATCGCCCAGACCGGCACCGCCACCGAGATCCTCACCAACCCCGCCGACAGCTACATCGCCGACTTCATCGCCGATGTCGACCGGTCGCGCGTCCTCGTCGCCCGCGACATCATGATCGCCGGATCGCCGGACGGTGCCGGGTTGGACGGTGCCGCGTCCAACCTGCCGACGGTCGCCCCCGACACCCGGGTCTGCGACATTTTCGGCGTCTCCCGCGACACCGGCGGAGCTGTCGCGGTTATCGACAACGGCACGCCGGTCGGAATCATCGACCAGGCGGCGCTGGTGGCGTCGATGACCCCACCAGGCGGCAATGGTGGTGTGGGCACCGCCGGAGCGTCCGGTACCACCAGTGACAAGGCGGTGAACTGACCGATGAATATGGACAGCATCGTCAATCCCAGCATCCCGCTGGGCAGGTGGGTCTCCGACGCCATCGACTGGTTCACCAGAGTCTTCGGCTGGTTGCTCGACTTCATCGGCACCGTCCTCGGTGGCATGTACGACGGCGTCATTGCCGTGCTCGGTGCGCCGACCTACACGGTGATGCTCGTGGTCTTCGCCGTCATCGCCTGGGCGGCAGGAAGCTGGAAGGTCGCGCTGGTCAGCGTGCTCGGGTTTTACCTGGTCCGCGGTGTAAATATGTGGACCCAGACCATGGAAACCCTGGCGATGGTCTTCGTCGCCGTGCTCATAGCCGTGATCATCTCGGTGCCGTTGGGTATCTGGGCGGCGAAGTCGCCGACGGTGTCGGCGATCGTCAAACCCCTCCTGGACTTCATGCAGGCGATGCCGGCGCTGGCCTACCTGGTGCCGATCATCGTGATCTTCGGTATCGGCGTGGTGCCGGGCATGATCGCCACGCTGATCTTCTGTCTGCCACCCGGAGTCCGGTTCACTGAACTGGGTATCCGCCAGGTCGACCAGGAGACTGTCGAGGCAGGGCAGGCTTTCGGCGCGACCCCGCGGCACATCCTGTTCCGCATCGAGCTGCCGTTGGCGCTGCCGACCATCATGGCCGGCATCAACCAGGTCATCATGCTGGCCCTGTCCATGGTCGTGCTCGCCGGCATGGCGGGTGCGGACGGGCTCGGCGGACCGGTCGTGCAGTCGCTGCAGACCCTGAACGTCCCGCTCGGGGTGAACGCCGGTGTTGCCGTGGTGATCCTTGCGATCTACCTGGACCGGGTCACCGCCGGGTTGGGCAGGAAGACCCCGCTGGCGCGGGCGCAACAGAAGGCCTGATTACCGGTGTTTCCAACACCACTGACGTTTCACACATCACAGTCATTTTCTGGAGGAGAGAGACCATGACCACCACAGCTCGACAGACAATCGCCCGCAGCAGCGGACTTCGTAGAACGGCGGGCCTCGGCGCACTGCTGGTCACCACCGCGCTCGTCGCCACCGCCTGTGGCGCCGAAAACGAGGGCGGCGGTGGAGGAGACGACAACACCGGCAGTGATGTCAGCGCCTACGAGGACTGCACCCCTGGTGAGGATTCCGCGGACCTCGCCGACCTGGATACCGACGACGACAAGGAGATCTCGGTCGCGGCATTCAACGGCTGGGACGAGTCATTCGCCGCGTCCCACCTGCTCAAGCACGTGCTCGAGGAGGACGGCTACACCGTAGACATCACGGGCTATGACGCCGCCCCGGCGTACACCGGTGTCGCCCAGGGTGACATCGATCTCTTCATGGACGGCTGGCTGCCGATCACGCACGACAACTACATCGAGCAGTACGGCGACGACATGGAGGCCCAGGGCTGCTGGTACGACAACGCCGTGCTGACCCTTGCCGTCAACGAGGACTCCCCGGCCCAGGAGATCGGGGATCTGGCGACGATGGGTGACGAGTACGACAACACGCTGGTGGGCATCGACCCCGGTGCCGGTCTGACGTCCCAGACCCAGGACCATGCGATCCCGGAGTACGAGCTGGACAACCTGGACTTCCAGATCTCATCGACCCCGGCGATGCTGGCCGCACTGAAGCGGGCCACGGATAGCGGTGACAACATCGCCGTGACCCTGTGGCGTCCGCACTGGGCCTACGATGCCTTCCCGGTCCGTGACCTGGAAGACCCCAAGGGTGCGATGGGCGAGGAGGAGATCATCTACAACTTCTCCCGCAGCGGGTTCTCCGATGACAACCCCTATGTCTCCCAGCTTCTGAAGAACTTGGTGATCAACGACGAGAACCTGTCGTCCCTGGAGAACGTGATGTTCTCCGAGGATAACTACGGCGGTGAGAACCTCGACGACGCTGTCGCCGAGTGGGTCGAGGACAACCCGGAGTTCGTCGAGGACTGGCGCGCCGGCCAGCTGGGTGAGTAACAGCAGCGACAGCAGTGACGGCAGCGACAGCAGCGACACTGCCGGTATAAACCGGCGCCCGCCGGTGGAAACCGCGCCACTCCGGTAGAAACGACGGCATGGACGAGCATCTCCGGCCGAGTTCCGGCAGCGGGCGGGACGACCTGTCCCGCCCGCTGCCGCCGTCACCGCACTATCTCGAGGTACTGCGGCAGGAGACCAGTGCCCGACGGCACCAGGTCGCCCACCCCGGCACCGGGTTCGCCGGCGCAGGGGATGCGCTGCAGCGGCGTCTGGAGCGGCACGTCGACGAGCTGCGTCAGGAGCTGGTCGCACTGATGCTGGACCTGGGGGAGAACCCGGAGACGGCTTTTGAGGAGCACCGCTCGGTGGCCGCACTGGCCGAGGTGCTGGAGCGGCACGGCATCGAGGCAAAGGTCGGGGTGTACGGACTGGAGACCGCGCTACGAGCGGAGCTCCCGGCGCTGGGGGAGGTCCCCGCCGATGGCACGGCCGGCACAATCCGCACCGTCGACACCGACGGCGATGAAGTCCCAACCCCGACTCTCGCCGTCCTCGCCGAATACGATGCCCTGCCTGGCCTCGGTCACGCCTGCGGCCACAACACCATCGCCGCGATGGGCCTTGGCGCCTTCCTCGCGCTGGCCGCCCTGCGCGCCGAAGATCCCACGGCGGTGCCGTGGCGCATCGTCCTGCTCGGCACGCCGGCCGAGGAGGGTCACACGGGCAAGGAGTACATGGCTCGCGAGGGCGCCTTCGACGACATCGACATGGCCGTCATGGCGCACGGCTACGGGGAGGACGTCGCTGACCAGCTGTGGATCGGACGTCGTACCCTCACGGTGAGTTTCCACGGGCATTCGGCGCATGCCTCGGCCCAGCCTTTCGCCGGACGCAACGCCCTCGACGCAGCCTCGCTGTTCTACCAGGGGCTCGGGTTGCTGCGGCAGCAGACGCCGCCGGGGGACCGGATCCACGCGATCATCCGGCAGGGCGGGGAGCAGGCCAGCGTGATCCCCTCCTTCGCGCAGTTGGAGGTCTACGTCCGGTCGCCTGCCCCGGTGACACTGCGCGACCTGTCGTCGCGGGTGGAGGACGTCGCCCACGGTGCCGCGCTGATGGCCGGCACCGGTGTCACCCTGGCCTGGGACGAGCATCCGCCGTCGTTGCCGGTGCGCTCCAATCAGGCCCTCACTGGTTCATGGGTGCGGGCGCAGCGGCGCCGCGGACGTGAACCATTGCCCCGCGGTGTGGTGTCGGAGACCATTGCGGCGTCGACGGACTTCGGCAATGTCAGCTACCGGATTCCGGGTATGCACCCGTTGATCCAGGTCAGCGAGTCAGACGTTGCCCTGCACACCCGCGAGTTCGCCGCGGCGACGACCTCACGCCGTGGTCGCAACGCCGTGGTCGACGGGGCGTACGGGCTGGCAGCCACATTGTTGGACGTGCAGCACGATGAGGCCTTGGCCGCGGAGGTGCTCGCAGAGTTCGAGGCCGCCGGCGGGGCGTTGGACGTCCCGGGGTTCTTCGACTGATCGGTGGTGTCAGGGCGTCGCGTAGTTTCGCGTACCCGAATCGGTCATCCCACTACACATGAGTTGACCGAAACGGGTACGTGAAGGGACGCCGGCAACCCCATCGGTGCCGCGACAGTGCCGCGAATGCACGAAACCCCCGGTCCGAGGACCGGGGGTTTCCGTATGGCGGAGGATATAGGACTCGATCCTGATGCAGGTCTGCCTGCACATATACGAGATATGCCTCCCATCTGGGGGCCTACCCGGGGGCCTACGCAGCGACCGGGACACAGGGGAGCTGGTCCACCAGCGCCGCCGCCAGTGGCCCATCAGCCCACGGATCTGGGAGCACCACTGCCTCGGCCTCGGGGTCCCAGGTGGGGCCGAAAATCTCTGCGAGGACCGGGCGGTGGTCCTCCGCGATGTGATACCCAGGGGCGCACTGAATCCGATATGCAGGATCAGTGGTGATGCCGCCGGTGGTGTAGGTGGGGCCGGTGTCCTGGCCCCGCAGCGCACCGACGACCGCTCTGGGTCGGTTGTCGGTGAGATCGATCGTGACCCCGAGCCCCCGGGGGTACGCGGTGGAGATGCCCAGCGCCTCAGCACGCGCCTCCAAGGGGGTGACCACCAGATCAGCAGCGGTGGGGGATGTAGAGGCGGGGGCCGAGTCAGGGTCGGCGCTGCATGCGGCCAGACCGGCAGCAGCAGCGGTGGCGAGGGCGAGAGCGGGGACGATGATTATGCGAGGGAAACGCACTGGAAAACTCCTAAAAAAGTGGGGGGGTGGGGGTGTACCTATATCCGTCGGGGCTCCAGCGGGGTGCAGAAGACTCCGACTGTCATTCACAGGAAGTTCACAGATTTTGGTTGAGGTGCTTCCCGCCCATACGGACCTGCCGTCGGTGGGCCTCATCGATGACCTGCACTGATGCCTCAGACCCCGCGTCCTCCAGCTGGCGGACCTGTCGATGGATCATCCGCAGCTCATCGGAGGTCACCCACCCGCACATCTCGCCCTCTGCCCCGAGATGATCAGCCACATCGGCGGGGATGTCGATCTGCACGCAGGTCAGCTCCCGCTCCCGGTCTCCGGAAATGTCCGAGGACATGTCCCGACGGGAGCACGCAGAGCAGAGGGCGACATCACCGCTGGATTCGATATGCCAAATTTCGTAGTCTTCATGTGCATCAATTTGCATGCGCGATATTTCGAGTCGTGTCCCGCAGGATGCGCACCCGATCTTTATCGTGAATAGATTGCCTTTTGTGGTGGATTTGAGGAATGCTTGCAGTGATTCGGAATCAGCATCACCATTTTGTAGAAACACTTTTATTTCTCCTTATTATTGGTGGGTGGTGCGAAATTAATTGGCGGAAATTCATCAGTACCCGAATTAATGTCATCAAAAGCTTCATTTACCTGCTCTGACAGGGTGGGGGTGGGGATAGGCGGTGCTCCGGCGGCGGGCATGCGGATCGGCACGGCCGCCCCGGCATGCTGTGAGTCGCGGGACATGTCCGCCAGGACGCAGGCCCCGGGGGGAGCTGACAGCAGGCGGGCACACATTTCCGCCCCAGTCTCATCGAGGACCAGCCCCGCACGGGAGGCAGGAGTACCGAATGCGCAGAAAATCGACATTTGATCTCGAATTTCGGTGCCGCCACCCGCATTTGCAGTCGGGGATTGCTGGGTGAGGGCCAGGACCAGACCGGATTTGCGAATCTCTCGGGAGAGATACCCAATAATTTCCTCAATTTCCCGGCGACCGTCAACCTTTTTCTTGCCCTCGTAAGTGACGAGTTCTTCCGATTGCAGCAAATTTTGAAACTCTTCGACCACGGCGATTCCCGGGCGCAGAGTCTCGCCCATGGCCAGCCGCTGTGTCCGCTCATGCACCACCCGCTTGACCTCCCGGAGCATGTCGAGGGCCTCGGTGGGGGTGGTCGCGGCAGTCGTGCAGTCGGCATGCAGGCCGCGCATGGAGCCGCTATGTGGGTCATACACATACGTATCCAGGTCATGGGCCTGGGCGGCCCGCACCAGACGCACAGACGCACTGGACTTTCCGGACCCGGAGGTGCCGAAGATCAGCAGGCGCTCGGCCCCGGCTGCGCGGGTCCACGGGGTGATGTGCACGGTCTCTCCGAGACCGTCGATACCCACGGGAATAGTCCATCGATCTGCATCGAGGGTGCCCAGGGACACGTCCTCGATGCTCTCCTGGGTCAGGACGCCGGGCCGCAGGGCCAGGGCAAACTCCACCGCGCCCGCGCGGGCAGAAATCCCCGGGGTGGCAGACTGCACGATGTAGGCCCCGAGATGCGCGGCCAGATCATCGTCGAGGTCTCTGACCTGCCGGTCTGTAGCGTGTGGCGGGGTGGCGACCTGAATTTTCCATGATCCGCGTGCGGTACCGGGGGTGACCCGCACACGGGGCCAGGTGTCGCCCCACAGACCAGATTCCGCCCAGTAGTGGGTGATACGGCGGTGTAGCCGCAGCCGGGCCCACCGGCGGGTGAACCGGCCTCGGAATCGCCAGGCCAGGACCACGACCAGCCCGGCGGCGAGCCACCGCTGCCACGTCCCGGACTCGGTGAGGACCAGGACAGGCAGGACCAGGACCAGAGCGGGGGCAAGCAGCCAGAGCACATGCCCGGCCCACAGGGCCAGGCGGGCCCACGGGGAGGTATCAGCAGACAAGAGGGTGTCCTTTCCGGACCCCGCCCCCTGCACGGGGACGGGAGAGGGGGGGGGTGTTAGTGGGTGTGCAGCTCGGTGAGGGCCTGGACAAGATCGTCAGCAGCCCGCTGGATGGATCGGGCGTCATCGAGCAGGGCGGCGGTGGAGGTCCACCGGCGCTGGGGAGCAGCCTCCAGGACGCTGCCGGGCACCCGCTCGGTGACCAGGTAGCGGACAGATCGGGTGAGGTCATCGACCGCACTGCGGCCCAGCGTGACTGGGTCGATCGGCCCGCCGGTCACTTCGCGTCGCCCTTGGATGCAGCAGGACCTGCGGGCGCGCCAGCGGGGGTGATAGTCCAGCTCAGAGCCACGCGCGGCTGAGAGCCGCGCTCATCAACCCAGGGGGTGATGCGCAGGGACTCGGCACGAAGCGGCGTCATGGCCTGTACGCGCGGCTCGGCCTCGGAGAGGATTTTTACTGTCCCGTTGTGGGCGAGCTCCCCCTCGACGGTGACAGCGCCCTGGACCTGCCAGACAGGCAGGCCAGAGGCCTTGTCGATCTTCTGGGGCTGCTCGTCACGAGAGAGCTTCGGGTCGTACTGGACTACCGGGCGGGCGGTGGACTCCAGGGCGGTGAGGGTGTAGGTGGACGGGGGGACGGTGATGTGGGTGAGAGCCACGGGATCTACTCCTGTAGATAGGGGATGGGATGGTGTCGGGCCTGATTGCCTGACACCATGTACCGTGCCGGCGGATGCGGGTGGCCCAAATCTGCCCGAAGATCGGTAAGCCTCTGACCTGCGGTTTTAGGATCGCCCGAAAAATAGTTCTGTGACGTTCGTCACACAACAGATGCGTGCCAGGATTATTTTGGGTTCAAGGCAGCGGCTGCGCCGCTGCTCGCTCGCTACGCTCGCGGGGCCCTGGCGGGCCCGCCGAGACCGGTATTCCGGCCCCCGGGGGCGGCGTGCGGCTCCGCCGGTCCGCCCCCGCTGCGCTCCGGGGCCCTCCACACCGGCCTCTCTGGGCCCGCTGGGGCCCAGTTCAGGGCGTTTTTCCGCATGTGGATATGCCTGTAGCCCGGCTGACCTGGGGGTCAGTCGGGTTCACAGATGGGCTCCCGCCCGGGTCCTGGCGGACCCGGTTGGGTTCTGGCTATGCGGGGACCGGGGCTCGTCCCCGGGGCAGGGTCTGTGCGTCCACCCCTGCCAGGTCCGCGCGGGGGACTGTGTGCCACTGCACCGGGGTGGGGTCGGGCATGAGCCCCTGCTCAGCCAGGCAGCACTCTGCATAGTCGGCCTGGGCGGCCCGCACATCGGCGATGGTGTACGTACGTCCCTGGGCGGTCCAGGCCCGCCCCCGGTATCCAGCCCAGCGGGCCGCCGTACCCACAGCGCGGGTCGCGGCCCGCCGGGCGGCCAGCAGCACAGTCGGCAGGTCCGGCAGACCCAGGGCGCGAGCCCGGTCGTGATCGTCCTCGGACACCCATGACATCACACTCAGGGCGTCCCGGACCTGTGACCAGGGGATATGCCGGGCCCGTGACAGTACCTCAGCGGCGGGGGTGACATCGTCCCGGTCCACATCACCCCGGGGGCTGGTCAGCCACTCCACCAGCTGATCCCGGTGGGTAGGGGTGATAGTCAGGGCCAGAGCGCGACGCAGTACGACCCGGCGGGCCGCAATATCGGCGATACGACCGGTGGGGCGGGGGTCATCGGCGGGCATGGGCAGCCCCGCATCCAGCCACGCGTGTTCACGGTCCAGGCCGGATTCCCGGGCCACCAGTGCGTCTGTGTCCATCCGGTCCCAGGCGTCATCGATGATCACCGGGGCCATGGCCAGAGCCTCCAGTCGCATCCGCCGGTCATGGCGACCCCGCGCGGACCCGGGCCGCGCCCCCTCACCAGACGCGGCCCCGACATCTTTTGCCACGTAAGACAGCATTTTTGTGAGGTACGCGAGTACCCGCCGGGGCCCACCCTCACCACCGCTGATCGAGTGTATCTCAGTCTCGACGCCCCAGGCGACCCGGGGGTGGAGCACACCCTCCTTATCTCGAATAGCGGGGATTTGCCCCTGAGCTGGCGTTTTGTCGGTCAGGCCCGTTTTATCCCACCCGGGCAGTCCCAGCCGGTCCCGCAGTGCGAGATGCGCCTCACTGCCGACATACTCCACAAGACGCGCGGGGATGCCTGTCCCATGGGCGGGGATATCCACGATGTGGGTGTACGACTCTCGAACTTCGCGATCGGTGCGGGGGCAGGGCACCAGCGGCTGGTACCAGTGAGCGGCACCGGTGCCACGCCAGATCACAGCAGTGGGGGTGCCAGTGGCGGAGTGCACCACCCACCGACGCGCATCGCCGGTGGGGTCAGCGGTGATCAGCCCCCGGGACGGGTGCCGGAACGACCCCGGGGTGACCCCCGGGGTGACCTTGGTTTTGCTGCCCTCACGCCAGTAGCCGGCATGCGGCCCCCGGTCCTCGACAGGACAAGGATGGACCCGCACAATTTCATGCAGGTGACCCGCGCCGCGCTCCTGGACCTCCCGCACAGCGATACTCTGCACGTCGTATCCGGCATCGGCCCAGCGGGCGGCCCACCGGCGTTGTGCTTGTGACCAGGCCTTCCTCAGCATAGGCTCCACCATATGCCGGAGAATTTGAGCCGCATACCCGTATCGGATCGGGTCGCAGGGTACTCCGAGCCACTGCCCGGCGTCCGCGCCGCCACGGCGGCGCTTGATCTCGGCCGCGTTCCACACCGAGCCACACGACCCGTGGGTGAGGGTGACGAAGAGGAAAAAGCCGTCCGGTGGGGGTGTGTGAGGGTCGTCAGGCAGGCCCAGATTTTGCCGGGCCATACGCCGGAACCGGTGGCCGTACCGGGCAGCGCAGTGGGGGCAGTCCTCGGCCAGACGAGCCCCACAGGCAATCGCGTACAGGCCAGTCTCACCGGTGGCGGTGGTGGCGCGCATGACGCGGGGGTGCTCACACCACGACTCAGCATCAGCATGGTCGAGGGGTCGGACGTCGTCCTGGTCCACCCCCACCGCCGCAGCGAGTTCAGCGGCCTGGACATCCTCGGCCTCGGCTGGGTCGGGCAGGGACACGCCGAGCAGTGCGGCCAGTGCGGCATCATCGAGGGTAGGGGCATCATCAGACATGCCCGGGACCGTGGGCGCGGCGTGCGGGGTACCAAGAGCGTCAAGGTGCATGCCGGGACCGTGCCGAGTTCCCGCCGCACGCGAAACTGCGAAAACCCCTGGTCAGCGTATATAAGCGCAGGTCAATACGTGGTCAGGTCATCTCGCAGATACTGTTAACAGTATGTAAAATCTTGGTCTTGGCACGTCAGGGCGCTGTCGGTACACTCATCGGTATGCGAATGAAAACATCATGCAGAACAAGTGTGGCAGCTGGGGCCATGGTCGCCGCTGTAGCTCTGACCGGATGCAACTCTGATAATGACAATGAAGCTGCACCCGGTACGTCAGCATCAATAACAACGTCCAGCGGTACGACACCGACGACCTCTGAGACACCCGCAGAGACAGGCGGGCCGGACCCCACCCTTGCCCCGACGGACGTCCCGACCGAAGACCCGGTGCAGCCAGAGTCGACTCCCCCGGACCGAGAAGATTTGCTGATCGGCTTGGAGGAGGTTCCTGCTTCCGGATATGAGGATCGCACCCGGATCGCCAGGGGGTTTCGTTTTATGACTGAGACAGGAAGTGTGAATTGCCACCTGGGGAGCGGTGGATTTGCCTGCTTGGTGCCGGAACATGCTCCCTGGCCCGCTGAGCAGCGAGCCGATGACGGTCTTGATGGAATGGGGATACCTAAAGCCATCGGCTGGAGCTGGTCAGTGGGCGGCACCCCCTTTGATGGAGTTCCGCATCATTGGGCGGTACAGGGCCAGTGGCCATCTCCAGTAGAGAGCGGTCCACTGAAAGAGGGGCAGAAGATCGTCTTCAGTGGAGGTTTCAGTGGAGGTGGAGCCTATTACCCGGACTTCACCTGTGGGGTGGTCAATGGCAGCATGACCTGTGCTACATCCACCCATGGCTTCACAGTGTCGGCAGATACCTACGACACCTGGTGACGACCTGCTGCAAGATGCCCGTACACCTCATCGGCGGGCATGGCATGCTCCCGGGCCCACTCCACATGCTCGACAGGGACCGCGCGTAGCTGGTGGGGCCACCAGGCGGTGTAGTACGCCAGGCGCAGTAGGTCGATCCGGCCCCCAGTCTGTGCGGCGAGCTGTGTGTCGCCTTCGGCGGGGGTCATCCCGTCAGCGGCAGCGTCCCGGTAGGCCAGCGCGGCATCATCGAGGCCGGTGGTCTCGCGCCAGAGGGCAGCCGGGGGTCTGTCGGTAGCAAATTCGGACGCCAGTATTTCCGGGAGTGCACCGGTGTAGGGCTCAGGCCAGCGGTACCAAGCCTCGGCCAGGACCTTGGAGGCCCCGGCGAGGTCACCAGCTCCGACATGCGCGTAGGTCGCCGCCAGCGGGGACAAAGCATGTCCGAGATAGGATTCAGCGACCACGTCCGACACTCCGGCGGACATGAGCGCGGATCGCACGATGCCCCGCCAGTCGTGGGTCCGCCACCCGTCCCCGCCAAGATATGCATCCCGTATGCGGTACCATTTTTTGTCCGCTGCTTGGCGGCGCAGGGGTCGCCCGGTGGTGTCGGTGTACAGGGTCGAGTCATCGGTGAGCCACAGGGACGGCCAGGAGCCGGTGGAGGACCGCACCGGCGGCTCGGTGGGGTCAGTACCGTCCTCGCCCCGGTCCATCGCCCCGATGATCCGCCGCAGGTGCAGGGCATCAAAATGCGGGGAGACCACTGGTGGCAGCGGCAGAATCCTGTACGACGCGTGGGTCTTGACGATGGGGGACAGCATCCGGGATTCCCGCAGCTGGGCATGCACATGCAGGTCCACCCCGGTCGGGGTGTACAGGTCCACCCCGGGCCGGTAGGCCAGTGCGCCGTGGGTCAGGCCGAGGCGCTCATTGGTGCGCAGGCCGTACAGCAGCGGCATGAGCAGCAGATAGTCCTCGTAGGCGATGTGCTCAGTGAGCCACCGGGCCCGCTCGGCCACCGATCCCGGGGACGTGCGCACGGCGGTCGGCTTCGGCTTCGGCTTGGCGGGCAGGACCACCCCATCCATCGGAGAGCGAGCCAGACGCCCGTCCTCCACGGCGGTACGGCAGGCCTGGGAGATGTACCCATGCAGGGAACGGGCCCCAGTAGCCCCGGGGCCATCTGGGGAGGTCATCAGGCCAATGATGTACGCCCGCAGATCACCGCTGGTCAGCTGGGTCAATTTCAGCCCACCGAGGCGGTGGCAGCGGAGATGATTGTCGATCAGTCCCAGGGCCCGGCGGTGCGACTCGGCTTTGAGGTGTCCGAGGTCATGCCGCTCGGTGACATGATCGGTGAGCAGGTCGGCCAGGTCCGGGCCTGCATGCGGGGTGTGCTCGCTGATCGTCTCGACCCAGCCGGTGCCGAACTGGCCCGCTCCGGCATCGGTGAGCTGAGCGGCCAGGTCCTCGTATCCGCGGGTACGCAGGCGCACGACCAGGCGGGCCACGGCGATCGGGGCGGTGGGGCCGGTGCCCCGAATACGGCGACGCGGCGAGGACCCACGGATCGTCTTCTCGGCCACCCAGACAGGGGCGGTGGTGTCGGTGCGGTGGGTGAGGGTGCAGGGCAGGGACCAGGCGGATCGGCGGGGCATGAGGGTCATACTACCAATCTGGGGGCCTACCCGGGGGCCTACAAGGGTGAAAAAGGCCCCTGGCATGAAGAAACCCCCTGGTCACGGGGACCAGGGGGCTCACTGCGGAGGATAGGGGATTTGAACCCCTGTGGGATGTGACTCCCTCACGCGTTCCAGGCGTGTGACATAGGCCGCTAGTCGAATCCTCCGCCGAGAAATATACACATGTCGTCCACTCCTAAGCAAAACGCCAGGTCGTTCCGGAAAACCGACGGTGTTGGCGGCGTGGTCGGCCCGGGGGTCGTCCGGCGTTGACGGTGTGGGGGGGGGATCCGGGTTGGGGTGGTGAAAGGTCCTGTGCTGGTTCAGTGCCCTCACAGCGGATGCGCCCCACGTCCGAGGTGGCTTTGCCGGATCCGTGGCGGGTGGGCTAGCATAGGCGCTGGATCCCGTGCGGCGTCTATCTTGTGAACTCCCCCAGGGCAGGAATGCAGCAAGGGTCAACGAGCTCTAACGGGTGCGCGGGGTCCGCTAACTTTTCGGGGGATTCTCGGAGCCTGTCGGGGGACGGGAACGTGATTCTGTATCAGGCTGGGTCTGCTGAACATACCTTGTCAAGGGTGGGTACCTTTCCGTTCGCTGTGAACCGCACTACACTCGCGGATGAAGAGAATTCACAATCTGAAGTCTCCGCACCATCACCGCCGAGGAAGTCACGGAGGGACTATGAAGCTGACCGAAGCACGCACTGACCTGCTGGCATCGCTGACCGCGCTGAAGAGCGACGTCGAAGCGTCCTACCAGGAACTCAAGGGCCGCAACCTCTCCCTCGACCTCACCCGCGGCAAGCCCTCGGCCGAGCAGCTGGATCTGGCACAGTCGCTGTTGAGCCTGCCGGGCGACGACTACCGCACCGAGGGCGGGGTGGATACCCGCAACTACGGCGGCGGCGACGGCATCGCCGACATCCGCGAGCTGTGGGCCGAGGTGCTCGGTGTGGATCCGGCGCTGCTGATCGCGGGGGACGCGTCGAGCCTGAACATCATGTTCGACCTGATCTCCTGGTCCTGGACCTTCGGCAACAACGACTCGCCGCGGCCCTGGGCGGCCGATGCCGCTGATGACTCCGTGGGGCCGGTCAAGTGGATCTGCCCGGTGCCCGGCTACGACCGCCACCACACCATCACCGAGACCTTCGGTTTCGAGATGGTCACCGTGCCGATGACCGAGAACGGCCCGGATCTGGACGCCGTCCGTGAGCTGGCCAAGGACCCGCAGGTCAAGGGCATGTGGGTGGTTCCGGTGTTCTCCAACCCGACCGGTCACTCGGTGTCCCGTGAGGTCGCCGAGGGCCTGGCCGCGATGGAGACCGGTGCACCTGACTTCCGCATCGCCTGGGACAACGCCTACGCCGTGCACACCCTCACCGAGGAGTTCCCGGAGATCCTCGACGTGGTCTCCATCGCCGCGGAGGCCGGCAACCCGAACCGCTTCTGGGCCTTCTCCTCGACCTCGAAGATCACCCTCGCCGGCGCCGGTGTGGCATTCTTCAACTCCTCGAAGGAGAACCTGGACTTCTACCGCAGGATCGCCGGTGTGCGCGGTATCGGCCCGAACAAGGTCAACCAGCTCGCCCACGCCCGCTACTTCGGTTCCGCCGAGGGGGTGCGAGCGGTGATGCGCAAGCACTCCGGGATCCTGGGGCCGAAGTTCACCGCGGTCACCGACATCCTGCAGCGTCGTCTGGGTGACCTGGGTATCGCCGAGTGGACCACCCCGGAGGGCGGCTACTTCATCTCCGTGGACCTGCCGGACGGCACCGCGTCCCGTGTGGTCGCACTGGCCAAGGACGCGGGCATCGCGCTGACCGGCGCCGGTGCCACCTTCCCGCTGAAGGACGACCCGAACGACCGCAACATCCGGCTGGCTCCGTCGATGCCGCCGCTGGACGAGGTCGAGGTGGCGATGGACGGGGTGGCGACCTGCATCCTGCTGGCCGCCATCGAGGCTGCTGAGGCTGCTGAAGCTGCAGGAGCTGACCGGTAGGTGAATCTGGCGGAGACGAAGCAATGGGTCAGTGACCTGCTGCCGGGGGAGTTCACCACGTCCCGGCGGCGGGTGAACACCGGGTTCCCGGAGTTCACCGTCGCCGAGCTCACTCTCGGTGGTACAGGTGACGGGTTCGGTGGGGACGCCGCGGGTGCGGCCGACGCCGAGACCGTCGCGGTGACGCTCGACGCCGCCCGGGTCGAACCAGACCTGGTCACCGACAACGGCGCTGATCTGCGGGTGGAGTTCATCACGGTGGTCTCCGGGCATGGTCGGGCCGCGGCCGACCTGGTGACGGCGGCGGCGACGATGGTGTCCACCGACCCACACCATTTCTCCCCGCAGCCGGGGCTGCTGCTGCCGAAGCTGGGCTGGCACGTCGACGAGACGATGACCGCGATGCACGGTCTGCTGGTCCCGCCGTTCGTCTGGGAGGACGGCGTCCCGCACGTCCATGAGGTCAACTTCGGAGGACGCCACGGCGGTGGCGACTACCACGAGTACACCCACCCGGGCCGGATGACGGTCTATGCCCAGCTGGTGATGCTCACCGAGGACGAGTACCGGGTCGCCCTGTCTGGCGGACCCGGGGCGGTGCAGAACCTGCTGGCCATCTCAGAGGCGAACCTCAACAACGTCTGGCGGTGACGTCTGGCGGTAGCGTCCCGCCGGTGCGTCCGGCGGTAGGGGCACCTCGTGTCGGGCCCGCCTTGTAGTCTGGTTCCGTGGCTCTTTACAGGAAGTATCGTCCGGCCTCGTTTGCCGAGGTCGTGGGGCAGGAACATGTGACCGAGCCGTTGTCGACGGCGCTGGACAGCGGGCGAATCAACCACGCCTACCTGTTCTCCGGACCGCGCGGCTGCGGAAAGACCTCGTCGGCACGCATCCTGGCCCGGTCGCTGAACTGTGAGCAGGGGCCGACGTCCACCCCCTGCGGTACCTGCGACTCCTGTGTGGCACTGGCCCCCGGTGGGGCAGGCACCCTGGACGTCACCGAGATGGACGCGGCGACGCACAACGGTGTCGACGACATGCGCGAGCTGCGCGAGCGGGCGTTCTACGCCCCGGCGGAGTCCCGCTACCGCGTGTTCATCATCGATGAGGCGCACATGATCTCCCAGGCCGGCTTCAACGCCCTGTTGAAGATCGTGGAGGAACCGCCGGAGCACCTCATCTTCATCTTCGCGACCACCGAGCCGGAGAAGCTGCTGCAGACCATCCGGTCGCGCACGCACAACTACCCCTTCCGCCTGCTGACTCCGCCGGCGATGCGTTCGTTGCTGCAGCGGGTGTGCGCCGAGGAGCAGGTCGAGGTCGAGGACACGGTGTACCCGCTGGTCATCCGCGCCGGCGGTGGTTCACCGCGTGACTCGCTGTCGATCATGGACCAGCTGCTCGCCGGTTCCGGTGCCGACGGCGTGACCTACGACCGGGCGGTGGCGCTGCTGGGCTTCACCGACACCGCACTGATCGACCATGCGGTGGACGCCCTGGCCGATCAGGACCAGGCCGGACTGTTCGGCTGCGTCAGCGACGTCATCGACGCCGGGCACGACCCGCGCCGGTTCGCGATGGACCTGCTGGACCGATTCCGGGACCTGCTGGTCATCCAGGCGGTGCCGGATGCCTTCGACACCGGTCTGGTGGATGCCCCGGTGGATCAGCGGGACGTCCTGATCCAGGAGGCCAAGGCACTGGGGCAGGCTACGCTGACCCGCTGTGCGGCCCTGGTCAACGAGGGTCTGGCGCAGATGCGTGGGGCGACCGCGCCCCGGCTGCTGCTGGAGATTCTGTGTGCCCGCATGGCATTGCCGGCGGCAGGAACGACCGTGGAGGCGTTGGCCCAGCGCATCGAGGCGCTGGAAGCCGGTGGTGTCGGCGGTGGTGCTGGTGCGTCCGGTGGTGCCGGGGGAGCAGGTGGCGCTGGCGGCGCGGCGGCTGGTTCGGGACGCGTGTACGTGCGGAAGTCCCAGCGTGAGGCGCAGGCGGCTGCGGCGGCGCAGGACGCACCTGCCCAGGACGCACCGCCTGTGCAGCCCGGTCAGTCTGCTCAGCCCGATCAGCCTGCTGAACCCGCGCAGGACGGAGCATCGTCTGCTGCACCGGCCGCTTCTGCTCCCGCCGCCGCACCTGCGGCATCGGCCGCACCGTCGACTCAGGAGGCTCCTGCCGGGGCGTCCGACGAGGCAGCGGAGCGTCGTTCGGAGGCGGAGCGTGCCCGGGAGATCATGCGTCGTCGTCGGCAGGCGGCATCGCGTCCCGCAGCGTCCGAGCCGGACCCAGCACCTGCACCAGAAGCCGAGCCGGCCGCCGATGCTGCCGACGAGGCTGGCGCAGAACCCGGCCCCACACCGGAAACCGAGCCTGCATCCGAGCCGGGTCCTGAGTCTGCTCCCGCGCCGGCAGAGCCCGCTGAGTCCTCCGCAGACCCCCGGCCTGCCGCAGTCACCCACCCGGTGCCGCAGTGGGACGAGATCCTCGACGCCGTGAAGGAGGACTCGCTCGCACTCTGGGTGGCGGCCCGTGATGCCGCAGCCACGGTAGGTGGGGTCGATGCCGACGGCAAGGTGAGGATCACTCTGCAGCACCACACCGGTGCGCTGGCCAGCTACATCAACGCACCCGAGCGAGCCCAGGTCTTCGCCCGGGTCATCGAGAAGGTCACCGGCGCACCGGGCACCGTCGTGGCGCACGTCGGAACCGGTCCTGCCGCGGGGTCCTCCGCGGCCAGCCCTGCACAGAACCCTGCACAGGGCCAGGTAGACGGTCAGGAGGTCGCCCAGGAGCAGGCGGGAAAAGCTGAAGGCACGACCGCCCCAGTAGACACCCCTGCCCGGGAACAAGAACCAACCCCGGCTCCGAGCCCGGAACCTTCACCCGGGCCAGCAGCTGCGCCTGAGCCAGAGTCCGAGCCAGAGCCAGAGCCTGAGCCGGAGCCTGCACCTGCGACGAACCCCCGTGGTTCAGCTGTATCAACCCCGGCGTCAAACCCGGCAACGGCCCCAGCGCCGGCGTCGCCGCGTCCGACGGCAAATACCCGCCGCACCGGGCCGGACTCCGGTGAACAACTCACCGGGTGGCGCGCCCGGAAGGCGAAGTTCGATGCCCGCCAGCAAAACAACACGGCACCGTCCGGCGCAGCGTCCGGTGGTTTCGGTGGTGTACCCCTGCCGGAGGAGCCGGACGAACCCTGGGACGACGGGTCTCCGTCCGCCCCGCCGCCGGACCCCGAAGCGACGCGCCAGGCAGAGATGGCGGAGGCCGAGGAAGCCATGCGGGAACGCGATAATCCCGAGGCAACCAACCTCGACCACCGCAATGCCCTCGAGATCGCCGGTGAGCTTCTCGAGCAGCATCTCGGTGCCGAGCGAACCAGGTGACCGCCTGATCGCAGCGCCGTAACCGGTAGACTGTGGCACCGACGAACAAGCACGACAGCAACCGACAGCAACCGACAGCGACAGTCCCGACTGTCACCGTGAAAGGACCCGACACAATGAGCCAGCCCGACATGAACGCGATCATGGCCCAGGCCCAGAAGATGCAGCAGGAGCTGCAGGAGGCGCAGGCCGAGATCATGGCCTCCACCGTCGAGGGCACCGCAGGCAACGGCCTGGTCAAGGTCGCCCTGCGTGGCTCTGGCGAGGTCGAGAGCCTCACCATCGACCCGTCCGTCGTTGACCCGGAGGATGTCGAGACCCTGCAGGACCTCATCATCGGCGCTTACCAGGACGCCGGCGACAACCTCAAGAAGCTCTCCGCCGAGCGCATGGGGCCGCTGTCCCAGGGCCTCGACGGCCTCGGCTTCTAGCGGTACAGAGGTACCGTCACGTGTTCGAGGGACCGCTCCAGGACGTCATCGACGAGTTCTCCCGACTCCCCGGGGTGGGCCCGAAGAGCGCCCAACGTATCGCCTTCCACCTGCTCCAGTCCGAACCCGAGGAACTGGAACGGCTCAGCGGTGCGCTGACCCGACTGCAGTCCGGTGTGCGATTCTGCCGGATCTGCCACAACGTCTCCTCCGAGGACGTCTGCCGGATCTGTGCCGACTCCTCCCGCGACGCCACCCTGGTGTGCGTCGTCGAGGAGTCCAAGGACATCCAGGTCATCGAGCGCACCGGCGAGTACACCGGTCGTTACCACGTTCTCGGCGGCGCTCTGGACCCGCTCAACGGCATTGGTCCGAAGGAGCTCAACGTCACCGGGCTGGTGCAACGCATCGGCGGCCGGGTCGACGACGTCCCCACCGCCGACGGTGAACTCACCGACCCGCCCGAGGTCAGTGAGGTCATCATCGCCACCGACCCGAATACCGAGGGCGAGGCCACCGCCGCCTACCTCGGACGCCTGCTCAAGGAGTTCCCGGGACTGACCGTTTCCCGGTTGGCATCGGGCATCCCCATGGGTGGCGACCTGGAGTTCGTCGACGAACTCACGCTGTCCCGCGCTTTCGAGGGGCGCACCACCATCAGCTGATTCTGGCTCCGCGGCGCTGGCTACTGTCGTAGTCTGGGGTCATGAGCAGTAGAAACGCCACAGTCGGCGACTCTGATGGCACGTCCTCCGCATCCGTCACGTCACTGCGCGGGCGACCGGCGCTGTGGGCCACCGTCTTCGGTGCGGCAGGCGTCCTGCACGTGGTGAGGCCCCAGTTCTTCGACTCCCTGGTCCCGCAGGAGCTGCCGGGTGGGCAGCGTGTGTGGACGTTGGGCAGTGGAGTCGTCGAACTCGGACTGTCAGCGGCGATCCTGAACCCGGCGACCCGTCGAAAGATCGGACGTCCGGCCGCCCTGTTCCTGGTGGGAGTGCTTCCCGGCAACGTGAAGATGGCGCTGGACTGGCAGCGCAGCAAGAAAATGTCTCCGGTGATGAAGGTCGGCGCCTGGGTGCGGGTCGTGGCACAGGCGCCGATGATCGTCTCGGCGAGCCGCATCCGCTGACCCGGGGCAGGGGAAGATAGTGAACGACCCGAACTGGGCATGAATCCGCTGAACCGGAGGATTCGCCGGAACAACGCCCAGTTCGGGTTGTAGCTGTGAAGGGAGGGATGGGGTGAGCAATTCCCGGGGTTTACTGCACTTCTGCTGCAAAACCGGTGTGCGGCAAGAGACTTGGTGATAGAAACCAAACTATCCACTATTCATCACCAGTAAGGGACACCCCTCACATGTCTGCCGGTAACTCTCCAGCCACCTCCGCATCTCCCGCCTCCTCCTCTGCACTACGCGCACAACCCACCCGCCGTCGCTTCCTCACCAGCACCGACACCGCCGCGGAAATCACGGCCGTCGGCATCGTCGCCGGCCAGGCGGGCTCCCGTCCGACCGCGAACGCCCAGTCCTCCGACGGTCCGCTCGGATCGTCCGGCACGGCACCGGCACCGAACGACCCCGCGATCGCCAACCTCCCGACCGTGACCGAAGACCACCAGGTCATCGTCATCGGCTCCGGCTTCGGTGGGGGAGTCTCCGCGCTCCGCCTGGCGGGGGCCGGAGTGGAGGTCACCGTCCTGGAGCGCGGTCGTCGCTGGGAGACCGGCCCGAACGCCACGACCTTCCCCAGTCCCACCAACCCGGACAAGCGGATGCTCTGGCACCGCTCCGCCCCGCAGCTCTTCGGCAGGAACATCGCCGTCGACCCTTACGTCGGCATCATCGAAGCAGTTTCCTCGCCCACCATGACCGCGCTGTGTCCCACCGGCGTCGGCGGCGGATCCCTTGTCTACCAGGGGATGTCGCTGCAGCCGTCGAAGGAGGTATTCAATGCGACGTTCCCTGCCGGGCTCGACTGGGACCACATGGACCGCGTCCACTACCCGCGGGTCGCCGACCCCCTCGGTCTCGAGGTCTGCCCCGACGACATCCTCAACCAACCCAACTACAAGGTCGCCAGGGTCTTCGCCCAGCGCTGCCGGGACGCCGGGCTGACCCCGGAGAAGATCCCCATGCCGATCGACTGGGACTACGCCCGCCGTGAACTACGCGGTGAGATGACCCCGTCCTACACCGACGGCTCAGGGGCGATGGGCGTCAACAACGGCGGCAAGCACTCCGTCGACGTCACCTACATCGCCCAGGCCGAGTCCACGGGCAATACCACGGTGCGCACCCATACCGAAGTCACCGACGTGCAGCGTCAGGACGACGGCACCTGGCTGGTCCATGCCCTGCACACCGACGATGCCGGACGCCCGCAGCGACGCCTCGCGCTCACCGCCGGCTCGGTGGTCATGGCCGCCGGTAGCGTGAACACCACCCGGCTGCTGCTGCGGGCCAAGCACACCGGTACGGTGCCCGGCCTGCCGGACACCCTGGGGCAGGGCTGGGGCAGCAACGGCGACCGGATCTACGTCTGGAGCGACCCGACCGCGAACTTCGGCAAGGTGCAGGGCGGCCCGGTGGTTTACGACACCAAGCAGTGGGACGATCTGGACCATGCCCATACGATCATCCAGGCCTCCATCCCCCGGTTTCGGTATCGACGCCATGTCCACCATGATGGTCGGCTTCGGGGTCAGCTCCACCCGTGGTTCCTTCCGGTGGAACAGCAGTACCACGACCGCTGACCTGCACTGGCCGGCCGGCGGGGACCGGGAACTGATCGAGAATCACATCCGTCCGACGGCGGACAAGATCATCTCCGCAGGTGGGGCGCCTGGCATGCTCACCGACACCAATGACATGGTGAACTCCACCTGGCATGCCCTCGGCGGTGCGTGCATGGGGACGGTCTGTGACCTGGAGGGGCGGGTCACCGGACAGGAGGGGCTCTACGTCCTCGACGGTGCGCTGATCCCGGGGACAACGGCAGGATGCAATTCGTCGATGACGATCGCCGCTGTCGCCGAGCGTGCGATGGACGCCGTGGCCCCGGAGATCGCCGCGCGGAGGTATGTGACGCACCGATAGTTTTACGGGGGGGGGGGTAAGGCCATTAATGGATCGGTATGTGGTTAAACATGTCCCGATACAGTGACGCGGGACACAGAAATCGGCCCTCGGCGACACGCGGTCCCTGGCGCGGGGGTAGGAAAGGGGCCGCGGTTGAACGGTGGAAGAAAACATTCGTTGACCTACACGAAGTGCCGCCCTGACGGTGGGGTGGCGACGGTGCCCCGGGGGTGACACACATATATGGACAGAACACCGCCGCGCCGCGGTTTCAGCCGGGGCTCCCTAGTGTCGAGTGTCTATTCGAGCGAACCATGCCGGTACATCCCGGGGGTCATCCGGTGAGGAACCCCCGGGAATCAGCATGCGAAGTTGCGAATCGCCCCGTCCCCCTTTCAACCGAAGGAGCCCGATGCCGTCCACCATCCTCGTGGCCAACCGTGGCGAAATTGCCGCGCGAGTCGTCCGAACCGCCCGTGACCTGGGCCTGCGTTCCGTCGCCGTGTACTCCGACCAGGACATCGATTCCCCCGCTGTCGCACTCGCGGACGACGCCTACTCGCTGGAGGGCTCAACCCTGCAGCAGACCTACCTCGACGCCGCCAAGATCATCGACGTTGCCCAGCGTGCCGGCGCCGACGCCATCCACCCCGGATACGGCTTCCTCTCCGAGGTCCCCGAGGCTGCCCAGGCCATCGCCGACGCCGGCCTGACCTGGATCGGCCCCTCGGCCGACACCATCCGCCAGCTCGGCGACAAGATCAGCGCCCGCCGCACCGCCCTGGCCGCCGGTGTCTCCCCGGTCCCCGGCACCACCGACCCGGTCCAGTCCATGGACGAGGTCGAGGACTTCGTCGAGGCCCACGGCTACCCGATCGTGTTGAAGCGCTCCGACGGAGGCGGCGGCCGCGGTATCGAGGTCATCCGGACCGAGGAGGACCTCAAGGCCTTCGGTGCCGGTCACGCCATGGCCGGCGGTGACCTGGACAAGTTCTTCATGGAACGGTTCATCATCTCCGGACGCCACATCGAGACCCAGTGCATGCGTGACTCCCACGGCAACTTCGACGTGGTCACCACCCGTGACTGCTCGGTGCAGCGCCGGCACCAGAAGGTCATCGAGGAAGCCCCCGCCCCCTACCTGCCCGAAGGTGCCGAAGAGACCCTGCAGACCTGGTCCAAGGCACTGTTCGACTACACCGAGTACGTCGGCCTGGGAACCTGCGAGTTCATGCTCACCGAGGAAGGTGAGCTCTTCTTCCTCGAGGTCAACCCCCGCCTGCAGGTCGAGCACACCGTCTCGGAGGAGGTCACCGGACTGGACCTCGTCGAGGCACAGCTGACCATCGCCGACGGCGGCACCATCCCCGAGGTCCCCGAGGTCCGCGGCCACTCCATCGAGTTGCGCATCACCTCCGAAGACCCCGCCAAGGACCTGGCGCCCACCGCCGGCAAGATCAAGTCCCTCGAATGGCCCGCCGGCCACGGTGTGCGCATCGAAACCGGTGTCCGCCTCGGCGACAAGGTCTCCCCGGAGTTCGACTCGATGATCGCCAAGCTCATCGTCACCGGCCCGACCCGTGAGCGGGCCATCGCCCGTGCCCGTCGCGCCCTCGGTGAGCTCGACATCCAGGGCATCGCCACCTCCACCCCGGTGCTGGACCTGATCATGGCCCACCCGGATTTCAACGGCACCAACAACTTCGGTGACCTGCGCGTGCGTACCCGCTGGCTGGAGACCGAGTTCCTCCCCCGGATCGACCTGGAGAACCTGGGCCAGCCGGGTGCCGGTGACGAGGACGCTGAAGGTGGGATCGCCGCAGCACTGCGTACCTTCACCGCCCAGATCGACGGACGCCGCCACCGCATCACCCTGCCGGAGTCCTTCGCCGGCCTCGGCGCGATGTTCAGCTCCGGCATCGGAGCCCTCGGCGACGCCGGCCAGGAGCTCGGCAACCGCGCCGGTGCCGCGGTGCGCCGCAGCCAGCCGCGTCGTGGCTCCCGCCGCCGCGGTGGCAACGGTGACGGCGGTGCCGCCCCGGTCGGGGACGCCCTGACCGCCGACGGTGCCCTGAAGTCCCCGATGCAGGCCATCGTCGTGCGCATGGGTTGCGAGCCCGGCCAGCAGGTCAACGAGGGCGACGTCGTCATCGTCCTGGAGGCGATGAAGATGGAGAAGTACATCCACGCCCCCGCCTCCGGCACCATCGCCTCGATCGACGTCACCGTCGGCCAGAACGTCAACGGCGGCGACGACCTGCTGCACATCGATGCTTCCGACAGCGCCGACAGCGCCGACAGCGCTGACACGGACAGCGCCGACAACGACACCACCGACACCACCGAGGAGGCCGAGAAGTGACCACCGCCGAGCGCAACACCGTCGACTACGACGCCCTCGCCGCCGCCGCGGACGAGAAGGCCAAGAAGTTCCAGCACGCCAAGGGCAAGCTGACCGCCCGTGAGCGCATCGAGCTGCTCTGCGACGAAGGCTCCTTCGTCGAGCACGGCCGGTTCTTCGGCGGCGACCCCGCCGCCGGCTTCCTCGGCTCGGCCGTCGCCACCGGCTTCGGCACCATCGACGGACGCACCGTCGCCATCTACTCCCAGGACTTCTCCATCCGGGGCGGCACCCTGGGCAAGGTCGAGGGCCAGAAGATCACCGACCTCATCGACCGTGCCATCGCCGAGCGCGTGCCGTGCTTCGCCCTGCTCGACTCCGGCGGAGCCCGCATCCAGGAGGGTGTCGGCGGCCTGTCGATGTACGGCCGCATCTTCCGCAAGTCCTGCGAGGCCTCCGGCTTCATCCCGCAGATCTCCCTGATCCTCGGCCCCTGTGCCGGCGGCGCGGTGTACTCCCCGGCGATGACGGACTTCGTCATCATGCCGAAGGAGAACTCCCACATGTTCGTCACCGGCCCGGACGTGGTCAAGGCCGTCACCGGTGAGGAGATCAGCCTCGACGACCTCGGTGGTGCCGAGATGCACAACAGTGTCTCCGGTGTCGCCCACTACCTCGCCGAAGACGAGGAGGATGCGATCGACTACGCCCGCACCCTGCTCAACTACCTGCCGCAGAACTGCAACGAGCCCACCCCGTCCTACGACTACGTCGCCACCGAAGAGGACGCCGAGGCCGCCCGCGGTGTCGGTGACATCGTCCCGGCCGACAACCGTATGCCCTACGACGTCGTCGAGGTCATCGAGGCGATCGTCGACCACGGCGAGTTCGTCGAGGTCCAGGAGCACTGGGCCAAGTCCATCGTCATCGGCTTCGCCTGCATCGAGGGCAAGCCGGTCGGCATCGTCGCCGACCAGCCGATGCACAACGCCGGAACCCTGGACGTCGAGGCATCCGAGAAGACCGCCCGCTTCGTGCGCTGCTGCGACGCCTTCGGCCTGCCGGTAGTCACCCTGGTCGACGTGCCCGGCTACCTGCCGGGTGCCGAGCAGGAGCGCGCCGGCATCATCCGCCGTGGCGCCAAGGTCATCTACGCCTACGGCAACTGCACCGTCCCGGTGGTCACCATGATCACCCGCAAGTCCTACGGCGGTGCCTACATCGTCATGGGCTCCAAGGGCATCGGCGCCGACTTCGCCTTCGCCTGGCCCGCCGCCGAAATCGCCGTGATGGGTGCCGAGGGTGCCGTCCAGATCCTGCGCCGCCGCGACATCGCCGCCGTTCCCGAGGAGGAGCGCGCCGACTACACCAAGCAACTCGCCGACGAGTACGCCGCCGAGAACATCAACCCGAACTTCTCCGTGGAGTCCGGCGAGATCGACCGCATCGTCCTGCCTGCAGAGACCCGCGAGACCATCGCCGCCGCCCTGCGCTCGCTGAGCACCAAGGACCGCGACCGCCGCCACTTCAAGTTCCACTCCAACGGGCCCCTGTGACCGGGTCAGTACCCAGCACAGCCACAGAGAAAAAGGACATCATGACTGACTCACACTCCAGTTTCCTCGCCCGACTGACCGGCGACGACAACGAGGGCATCGCCCTGCTTTTCGGCGGTCAGGCCACCCCGTGGCGCGCCGCGGCCGCCCAGGTCGCCGAGGACCCGACCCTTGCCGCCGAACTCCGTGACCTGATCAGTGCGTCGGACGCACTGCTGGCACCGGTCGCCGCCTCCGTCACCGCCGCGTCCGCCGGCCCGGTCACCCTCGAGCGTCTCGCCGGTACCGACGGAACCGCCGCCACCGGCCCGGTGTCCGCCGCCCTGTCGGTGCCCGGCATCACCGCCGTCCAGTTCGCCCAGGTCTCCGCGCTGCGCAGCGCCGGCTTCGATGCCGCTGCCGCCGTCGCCGCCGGCCGTGCCGTCGCCCTGGGCCACTCCCAGGGTGCGCTCGGTGCCGCCCTGGTCAGCAACGGCGCCGACAGTGCCGCACGCATCTTCACCACCGCCCGCCTCATCGGCGCCGCAGCTGCCCGCGTGACCCGCGCCCAGGGTTTCGCCGTCGACGAGACCACCCCGATGCTCTCGGTGCGTGGCCTGCAGCGCGTCCACCTCGACGCCCTCATCGCCGAGACCGGCGTGAACGTCCAGGTCGCCATCCGCAACGGCCACCGCCGCTTCATCCTCTCCGGAACCCCGGAGGACCTGGGTGTCGTCGAGCAGACCGTCCTGCAGCTGGGGGAGAAGGATGCCGCCGAGCTCGCCGCGAAGACCCGCGGCGGTGCACCGCTGGCACCGGCCACCGAATACCTCGAGGTCACCGTCCCCTTCCACCACACCTCCATGGAGCCCGCGGTCGCCCAGACCGTCGCATGGGCCGAGGCCTGTGGCCTGAACACCGACGGAGCCGCCGAGAAGCTTGCCCGTGCGGTGCTCACCGACCACGTCGACTGGGTCGACCAGATCACCGAGGCTCGCGCAACCGGTGCCACCTGGTTCCTGGACCTGGGCCCCGGCGAGGTCGTGTCCCGCCTGTCCGACGACCTCATCGAGGGCTCCGGTGCCGGCATCGTCTCCCTCGGTTCCTTGGAGCAGATCGACGAGCTCGCCGCACCGGGGTCGAACGACCCGGGACCGGCCCGCACCGTCGACTGGTCCAGCTTCGCCCCGCGTCTGCTCGATCTGCCGACCGGCCCGTCGGTGGAGACCAAGTTCTCCCGCCTGACCGGACGGTCCCCCGTGCTGCTCGCCGGCATGACCCCGACCACCGTGGACCCGGAGATCGTCGCCGCCGCAGCCAACGCCGGCTACTGGGCCGAGATGGCCGGTGGTGGCCAGGTCACCGCCGAGGTCTTCGACGCCAACCTCACCAAGCTCAAGGGTCTGCTCGATCCGGGCCGTGCGGTGCAGTTCAACGCCATGTTCATGGACCGCTACCTGTGGAACCTCCACTTCGGCGGCCAGCGCGTGGTCTCCAAGGCCCGCGAGTCCGGTGCCCCGCTGGACGGTGTCGTCATCTCCGCCGGCATCCCCGAGCCGGACGAGGCACCCGAGGTCATCGGCGCCCTGCGCGACTCCGGTTTCTCCTACATCGCCCTGAAGCCGGGCACGGTCAACCAGATCCGTTCCGGCCTGGCCATCGCCCGCCAGATTCAGGACACCGGTGCCTCCATCATCCTGCAGGTCGAGGACGGCCACGCCGGTGGCCACCACTCCTGGGAGAACCTGGACGACCTGCTGACCGCCACCTACGCCGAGATCCGTCGCCAGCCGAATGTCGTGCTGACCGTCGGTGGTGGCATCGGTGCGCCCGAGCGTGCCGCCGACTACCTCTCCGGTGACTGGTCGGTCGCCCTCGGCCTGCCCTCCATGCCGGTCGACGGTGTGCTGGTCGGTACCGCGGCAATGACCGCGAAGGAGGCCAAGACCACCGACGAGATCAAGCAGCTGCTGGTCGACACCCCCGGTGTCGCCGACGCCTCCGGCGTGGCCCACACCGCCCCCAACGGCGGCTGGATCGCCCCGGGTGAGTCCGCCGGTGGCGCGACCTCCGGCCTGTCCCACCTGCGCGCCGACATCCACGAGATCGACAACTCCGCGGCCAAGTGCATGCGCCTGATCCAGGAGGTCGGGGGCTCCCTCGAGGCCGTCAACGCCCGCCGTGACGAGATCATCGAGGCGATGAACAAGACCGCCAAGCCCTACTTCGGTGAGCTGGAGCAGATGACCTACGCCCAGGTCGTCCGCCGCTTCGCCGAGCTGAGCTTCCCGTGGGCCGACCCGTCCTGGCTGAAGCGTTTCCAGGAGCTGCTGCAGCGCGTCGAGGCCCGTCTGGCCGTCGCCGAGCACGGCCCGGTGGAGACACTCTTCCCGACCGTCGACTCCGCCGAGGACCCCGAGGCCGCCGTGGCGACCCTGGTCGGGGCCTACCCGTCCGCCGAGGTCGACACCCTGACCCCGCTGGACGCCGCCTGGTTCATCGCCCTGTGCCGCAAGTACCCCAAGCCGATGGGCTTCGTCCCCGCCATCGACGAGGACCTGCTCGCCTGGTGGGGCAAGGACTGCCTCTGGCAGGCCCAGGACGACCGCTACACCGCCGACCAGGTGCGCATCATCCCCGGTCCGGTGTCCGTCTCCGGCATCACCACCGTCAATGAGCCGGTCGCCGACCTGCTCGGCCGCTTCGAGGCCGCCTGCCGCGACCGTGTCGCCAGCTCCAGCTCCGCCAGCGACGGCAAGGCGACCGGCCGTCACGCCATCCAGGAGTGGTCGGACAGCAACGCCGCGTCCACCCCCACGAAGGCCGTGGCGCGTCTGGCCGATGCGACCGACATCACCGCCTACCTGCAGGCCGTGCCCTACATCTCCTGGACCGGGCACCTGATGGACAACCCGGCCCACGTCATCGACGCCGACAGCTACGAGCTGGTCGTCACCAACGACGGTTCCGACGGCAACCCCGTCACCGTCACCGTCGACCTGCACCTCGACACCCTGTGGGACAACACCGCCGCCGGTTCCGGCGACTCCCAGGTCCACGCCGTGCGCCGTCTGCCGGTGCCGCTGATCCTCGACGACTCGATCTCCACCGGCGCCCTGCCGGTCGTCGACGAGTCCCGCCTGCCGGACACCATGTACGGCCTGCTCGCCGGTACCGCCGGTGTCGGCAATGTCTCGGTCACCGGCGACGACATCACCGGCATGCCCACCAAGATCGAGGGCTCCGAGACTGATGCTGATGGGGCGGCACCCTTCGGCCGGTTCTCCTACACCTACACCCTCACTGACACCCTCGGTGCCGAGCACGCCGCCGTCACCGGCGACGGCCTCGGTGACCTGGCCAGCGCCGGTGGCGGCGCCCACCGCGCCACCATCGTTCCGGACGCCCTGCTGGGCACCTGCTGGCCGGCCATCTACGCCGCCCTGGGATCGGCCATGGTCAACGACTACCCCGTGATCGAGGGCCTGCTCAACGCCGTGCACCTCGACCACAGTGCCGCCCTCGAGGTCCCGGCCGAGGACATCGCCACCGGCGAGATCACCATCACCAGCTGGGCCGCCGGCATCCAGGAGTCCTCGTCCGGACGCGTCGTCACCGTGCACCACGAGATGCACGACGCCGATGGTGTCTACCTCGGTGTGCAGACCGAGCGCTTCGCCATCCGTGGCCGCGCCTTCGGCACCACCCCGCCGGCCGAGCCGGCCATCGCCGGTGGCATCGCCGCGGCGTCTAACGGTGGCATCACCGACACCCCGCGCTCCACGCTGCTGCGTACCCACGTGCATGCACCGCACGAGATGACCCCGTTCGCCTGGGTCTCCGGTGACTTCAACCCGATCCACACGTCGCATGTCGCTGCACGTGTCGCCGGGCTGCAGGCTCCGCTGGTGCACGGCATGTGGCTCTCGGCCACCGCCCAGCACGCCGCCTCCGCAGCCGGCTCCGGCCACCAGATCCTCGGCTGGACCTACCGCATGTTCGGCCTGGTGCAGCTCGACGACCTGGTGGACATCCAGGTCGAGCGCGTCGGCCGTGTCGCCGGTGGCGGACTGCTGCTGGAGGTGACCTGCCGCGTCAACGACGAGCTGGTCTCCCAGGGCACCGCGGTCACAGCCGCCCCGACCACTGCCTACGTCTACCCGGGCCAGGGCATCCAGGCCAAGGGCATGGGCCTCGACGAGCGCGCGGCCTCCAAGGCCACCGCCGCCGTCTGGGAGCGGGCCGACGCCCACACCCGTGCCGCCCTGGACTTCTCCATCCTCACCGTGGTCCGGGACAACCCGACCTCGCTGACCGCCAACGGCGTCACCTACCACCACCCGGACGGTGTGCTGTACCTGACCCAGTTCACCCAGGTCGCCCTGGCCACCCTGGCCCTGGCGCAGACCGCCCGCCTGCGTGAGGCCGACGCCCTGGTCGCCGACGCCTACTACGCCGGCCACTCCCTCGGTGAGTACACCGCCCTGTCGGCCTACGCCGGCACGATCGAGCTGGAGACCGTGCTGGAGGTCGTCTTCCACCGCGGCTCCACCATGCACCACCTCATCCCGCGTGATGAGCAGGGTCGCTCCGACTACCGGATGGGTGCACTGCGCCCCAACCAGTTCGGTGTCGACGACGAGCACGTCGTGGAGTACGTCAACTCCATCGCCGAGGCCTCCGGTGAGTTCCTCGAGATCGTGAACTTCAACCTCGCCGGCGAGCAGTACTCCGTCGCCGGTACCGTCGCCGGCCTGGCCGCCCTCGAGGAGGACGCCAAGAAGCGCACCGCCGAGGCCGGCGGCAAGGGCTCCTTCATGATGGTCCCGGGCATCGACGTGCCCTTCCACTCCCGCGTGCTGCACCCGGGTGTGCCGGACTTCCGCGAGAAGCTGGACGGTCTGCTGCCCGCGCGGATCAACTACGAGATCCTCGTCGGACGCTACATCCCGAACCTGGTCGCCCGCCCCTTCGAGCTGACATCTGAGTTCGTCGAGTCCATCCTCGAGATCGTTCCCTCCGAGCCGGCCCAGAGCCTGCTCGACGGGTGGGACGACCGTACCAACGACGAGGCCGGACGCGCCGAGGTCGCCCGCACCCTGTTCATCGAGCTGCTGTGCTGGCAGTTCGCCTCCCCGGTCCGCTGGATCGAGACCCAGGACCTGCTCCTGGCCACCGACCGCCTCGACGTCGAGGAGCTCATCGAGGTCGGCCTCGGTGCCTCACCGACGCTGGCGAACCTGGCGACCAAGACCCTCAAGCTGCCGCGCTTCACCGGTGCTGACGTCGCCGTGCGCAACGTCCAGCGCGACGAGAAGCTGGTGTACCACACCGACGTGCAGACCATCGAGGCTCCGGTCGTCGAGAGCGCCGGCAGTGCTGCCCCCGAGGCAGGATCGGTGCCCACCGGCGACGCCGCCGCGTCCGCCCACCCGGACGCCTCCGCACCGTCCTCCTCGGTGCCGGAGCCGGTCGTCACCCCGATCAACGAGGTGTCCGCGGCACCCGCCGCCGTCGCCCCGGCCGGTTCGGTCGAGCGTCCTGCCGACCTGCCCTACAAGGCCTCCGACGCCATCAAGACGCTGCTGGCCTACGCCAACAAGCTGCGTCCGGAGCAGATCGGTGGTGCCGACACCACCGGCACGCTGACCAACGGTGTCTCCTCGCGGCTGAACCAGCTGCTCATGGACATCTCCGCCGAGCTGGGCCTGTCCAGCGTGGAAGGTGCCGCCGAAGCCGACGTCACCACCCTGTCGGCCACCGTCGACGCCGCCGCCCACAACTACGCCGCCTTCGGGCCGGTGCTGGGCGAGGCCGTCAAGGACCGCCTGCGCAAGCTCTTCGGTGCCGCCGGTGCCAAGGCCAGCGCCATCGCCGACCGCGTCACCGGCACCTGGGAGCTCGGCCCCGGCTGGGTCGACCACGCCACCGCGCAGATCCTGCTCGGTTCCCGCGACGGTGCCTCCGCCCGCGGCGGCGACCTGTCCACCCTGCCGACCGCCGCCACCTCGATGAACGACGTCAACGCGATCATCGACGAGGCCGTCACCCAGGCCGGTGCCGCCCACGGCATCCCGGTCGCCAAGCCCACCGCCGGCGGCTCCGGCGGCGGCGCGGTGGACTCCGCCGCCCTCGACGCCCTGGCCTCCGAGGTCACCGGCGAGGAGGGTGTGCTGGCCAGCCTGGCCCGCCACCTGCTCCACGACCTCAACCTCGACGTCCCGGAGTCGGCTGTGCTGTCCGACCCGGAGGCCGAGGAGACCGCCGCGATCCTGCAGTCGGTCAGTGAGGAGCTCGGCCCGAACTGGCCGAAGCTGGTGACCCCCACCTTCGACGCCCGCCGCGCGGTGCTCGTCGACGACCGCTGGGCCACCGCCCGTGAGGACATCGCCCGCCTGGCCGCCGGCGACGAGGTCGCCGAGACCGCGTCCTTCCGCGGCACCGGTGAGACCGTCGCCAAGCACGCCGAGTACCAGGCAGGACGCGCTGACGCAGCCGGGGACACCTCCCTCACGGAGCGCTTCCGCAGCATTGCCGCAGACGCACGCTCCACCGAGACCGGCACCTTCGCCGGCCAGGTGGCCGTGGCCACCGGTGTGACCCCGGCATCCATCGCCGGCGGAGTCGTCGGTGACCTGCTGGCCCAGGGGGCGACCGTGGTCATGACCGCCTCCCGGATCAGCCCGTCCCGCCTGGCCTACGTCAAGCAGCTCTACCGCGAGCGTGCGGCCGCTGAGGCGAAGATCTGGCTGGTGCCGGCGAACCTGTCGTCCTACCGCGACATCGACGCCCTGGTCGACTGGATCGGCAACGAGCAGACCGAGACCGTCGGCTCCGACCAGAAGCTGATCAAGCCCGCCCTGGTGCCCGACCTCTTCCTGCCGTTCGCCGCCCCGACCGTCTCCGGCACCGTCGAGGACGCCGGCGGAAACGCCGAGACCCAGGCCCGCCTGCTGCTGTGGAGCGTGGAGCGGTCCTTCACCGCCCTGTCCCGCATCGGCCATGAGGCCAACCTGGCCCACCGCCTGCACGTCGTGCTGCCCGGCTCCCCGAACCGCGGCACCTTCGGTGGCGACGGTGCCTACGGTGAGACCAAGGCCGCCTTCGACGCCATCTGCAACAAGTGGTCCAATGAGCCCTGGGGTGAGCGCGTCACCATCGCCCACCCGCGGATTGGCTGGGTCGCCGGTACCGGGCTGATGGGCGGCAACGACCCGCTGGTCGACGCCGCCGTCGAGGCAGGCGTCCGCGTGTGGACCCCGGCCGACATCTCCGGTGAGCTTGTCCGCCTGTGCAGCTCCGAGATACGCGCCGCTGCGGCCGTCGGCCCGGTCGACGCCGACCTCACCGGTGGTCTGGACAAGATCAACCTCACCGAGCTGCGCGAGCAGGCCATCGCCGACGGCGCCTTCGAGCAGGTCGCTGCGTCCGACGCTGCCGACGGTGCCGGTGCGGCCGCCGCCCCGGTGACCGTCAACGCGCTGCCCTCCCCGGTGCGTGCCGTCCAGCCGACCGGCGCCGACTTCGGTGCTGCTGCCGGTGCTGCTGCTGATGCCGACAACGCTGGCTGGGGCGAGGTCACCCAGGACCTCGACGACATGATCGTCGTCGTCGGTCTCGGTGAGATCAGCGCCTGGGGTTCCGGACGCACCCGCTTCGAGGCCGAGTACGGCATCCAGGCCGACGGTTCCGTCGACCTGACCGCCGCCGGTGTCCTCGAGCTGGCCTGGATGACCGGCCTGCTGACCTGGAAGGACACCCCGGTCGCCGGCTGGTACGACGCCAAGGGCGAGATCGTGCCCGAGGAGGAGATCTTCACCCGCTACCGCGATGAGGTCGCCGCCCGCGCCGGTGTCCGTACCTTCGTCGACGATGTCGCACTGGAGGACCTGACCACCCCGCAGGAGGTCGAGATCTTCCTCGACCGTGAGATCACCTTCGCCGTGGACTCCGCCGAGGATGCCGCGTCCTTCGTCGACTCGGACCCGACCTTCACCCGCGCCAACCTCAACGAGGAGACCGGCGAGTGGAGCGTCACCCGCCTGCCGGGTGCCCGTACCCGCGTGCCGCGTCGGGCCACCCTGGCCCGCAAGGTCGGCGGCCAGTTCCCGACCGACTTCGACCCGGCCCGCTGGGGCGTGCCGGCCTCGATGATCGAGGCCGTGGACCGCATCGCCATCTGGAACCTCGTCACCGCGGTGGACGCCTACCTCTCGGCAGGCTTCACCCCGGCCGAGATCCTGCAGGCCGTGCACCCGTCGGACATCGCCATGACCCAGGGCACCGGCTTCGGTGGCATGACCTCGATGCGCAAGCTCTTCGTCGACCGCTTCCTGGAGGAGGACATCCCGTCCGACATCCTGCAGGAGACCCTGCCGAACGTCGTCGCCGCGCACACCATGCAGTCCTACGTCGGCGGTTACGGCTCGATGATCCACCCGGTCGGCGCCTGTGCGACCGCCGCGGTGAGCGTCGAGGAGGGTGTCGACAAGATCAAGCTGCACAAGGCCGACTTCGTCGTCGCCGGTGCCACCGACGACATCAACGTCGAGTCGATCAGCGGCTTCGCGTCGATGAACGCCACCGCTGACTCCGACGCGATGGCGGCCAAGGGCCTCAACGAGCGCTTCTACTCCCGTGCCAACGACCGTCGCCGCGGCGGCTTCGTCGAGGCGCAGGGTGGCGGCACCATCCTGCTGGCCCGCGGCTCCGTCGCGGTCCGCCTCGGCCTGCCGGTGCAGTCCGTGGTCGGCTACGCCTCGTCCTTCGCCGACGGTGCGCACACCTCCATCCCGGCCCCGGGACAGGGTGCGCTGGCGGCCGGACGCGGCGGCGTGGACTCGCGCCTGTCCCGCGACCTGGCGACGCTCGGCGTGAGCGCCGACGACATCGCCGTGGTCTCCAAGCACGACACCTCCACCAACGCCAACGACCCGAACGAGTCGCGCCTGCACACCCGCCTGGCGGCCGCCATGGGTCGAACCGAGGGCAACCCGATGTACGTCGTCTCCCAGAAGACGCTCACCGGACACGCCAAGGGTGGAGCCGCCGTGTTCCAGACCGCCGGGCTGGGCGACATGTTCCGCACCTCACGGATCCCGGCGAACCGCTCGCTGGACTGTGTCGACCCGGAGATGGCGTCCGCGCCGAACCTGGTGTGGCTGCGCGAGCCACTGCAGCTCAACCGCACGGTGAAGGCAGGTCTCCTGACCTCGCTGGGCTTCGGCCACGTGTCCGCGCTGCTGGCACTTGTCCACCCGGAGGCCTTCCGCGTGGCGGTGGAGAACCAGCTCGGTGCAGAGGCTGCCGAGGCGTGGGTCGCGCGTGCGTCCGACCGCCTGCGTGCCGGCGTGCGCCGTCGCGAGGCCGGCATGCTCGGCCACCGCGCCCTGTTCGAGGAGATCGAGCACCGTCGCTTCGCCGACGACGTCGACATCGACGTCGCCGAGCCGGACATGCTGCTCAACCCGGACGCCCGCGCCGGTGAGGACGGACTGCTGCGGTGACTGACCCGGTGAACGGCGCGGTAAACGGCGCGGCGTCCGACCCGGCGTCCGACCCGGCGCCCAACCCAGTGTCGGGCGGTGCGTCTGCACGTGGTCGGCAGACACCTGTCGACCCGGTGCCGCGTGGCTTCGTGCTGGGTGTGGGTGTCGACGTGGTCGACATCCCCTCGTTCACCGAGCAGCTCGACCTGCCGGGCTCGAAGTTCGCGGCGTCCTTCAGCGGGGCCGAGCGGCGCGAGTGCGCCCGACTGGCGAAGACCAGCGGGAACCTTGCGCAGCACCTGGCGGCCCGGTGGGCGGCGAAGGAGGCCTTCTACAAGGCCTGGACGCTGGCCGATGCCGGGGACGAGATCCCCGGGGCGCGGATGGACTGGGCGCAGATCGAGGTGGTCAAGGACCGCTGGGGTCGGCCGTACATCCGGCTGCACGAGCCGCTGGCGTCCATCGTGAACGGTGCGCTGGCCGCGCGGTTCGGCACCGGTGCCGCAGTGTGGCAGCTGAGCCTGTCGCACGACGGTCCGGTCGCCCAGGCCTTCGTGGTCGGGGAGTGGCGGGTGTAACGTCCGCCTGACCCGGTACCGTCCGGTGCCGACCGGTGCCGACCGGAACTCCGAACCCCGGGAGAGGAAAAGTCCTCTCCCGGGGTTCTCCCGTTCCCGGAGCTGGCCGGGCGGAGGGAAGCATTGCAAAATCGTCGTTTCGTTGGCAATGAAAGGGCCAATCTGTCACGGTTCGGTCCGCGGGACGCCGGCGAGGGACACGATGATCTGCTTCTCCGCCCACTTTTCGATGATCAAGTGGCAGCAGAACGTCCGAAAGGGGGCGCAAACGCAGATCCGGGAGGGCGGACACTCCGCGGATGGGGATGATGAGGGGAAAGTGAAGGGAGGGGATGGGACGGGGAAGAGAGGACAGGAGGGGCATGGCGGCACATGGAACGTGCATCTGACGTCACGGCGACTGCCAGCGACTCCGTACCAGGACGCAACACCGTTCCCACGCCCCGCCGAGGTCCGCCCGGCAGACTCCGGTGGTGTCATCGCCAGACACCGAGAGACACCGGAAGGACACAGATGGACAACAACGAAGACAGGGAGGGACGTCCGGGGCTGAGGCACCGGTTCCGTAGCGTCCTGAAGAAGAGGGGCGACTCATCGCAGGGCGGGCGCGCCGGACGCACCGGACGGACAGAGCACCCAGAACGCCTCGACGCGGACGGTGCGGCGGGTGAACGGGACCAGGCCACGCGGTTCGAGATCGTCGCGATGGTCCAGCGGCGTGCCGTCCGCGCCGGGTTTCCCGGAGCCCGTGCTGCGTATGGCGTCTGACCCACCGGCGCACCGTACTCCTTGACCGGGAAACTCCTGGTCCGATGGTAAAATCCCCGGTTGATCAGACGATACGAGGGAGACGCCAGTGAGCAACACATGGGGACAACCGCCGGCGGCGCCGGGCCCGACCCCGGAACCGTGGTGCTGGATCCGGGGACGTGCGCGTCGTTGCGGTCCGAGGTCGACGGGGCGCAGGTCTACGCCGTCGTTGTCGACTACGGCCAGGATGTCAGCGGCCTGTGCGCCGCCGAAGCAGCCGGCGGTGGCTATTCGCGTGTGCTGGACAACCAGGCGTCCTACCGCTCACCCTGCTGACGGGGGAGTCGCGCCACCGGGCGCGCTGTCGTCGGGACGCCCGGTCCCGTCTGCGCCGCCGGTCGGGCGGTCGGCGTTGTCGGTGCTGTCGGACCCATAGGTGCCCGCAGTGCCTTCAGCGTCCTCAGCGACCTCAATCTCCTCGACAATCTTGTCGGCGCGACGTCGACGCAGTCGCAACCGCTGCCGGCTCATGTCGCGCGCCAGGGTCATCGGCTGACGGAGCTTGCGCTGCGCGGCCCACGACAGATCCTGCGTGCCCGGCAGTACCCAACCCCGCCAGTAGGCGGCGATCATCACTCCGGCACCGATGCACGGAGCGACGACCAGCCCCACCAGGATCAGCGGGAAGTCCCCGGTCACACCGGTCTTCTGCACCTCGTCCAGGGCGACCATGATCGCCGCGGTCAGTGCCGCCGGGGTGGCATACAACGTCGCTCCGCCGAAGATCGCCGGGACCGACCCGGTCATCACGTCACGGATCATGCCACCGCCGACCACGGTCAGCACCCCGAGGAACAGCGCCGACGACCACGGCAGGCCACTGGCCAGGGCTTTCGATGAACCCACCGCAGCCCAGACGCCCAGCACCACCGCGTCACCATGGACCCGCAGCACTTCCCAGCTGCGCGAGTTCATGTGGATCAAAAGCGACACCAGCGCGCCGAGCAACGCCATGCCGAAGTAGCGCGGGTCCTGCATCGCCGCAGGTGGGCCGTTGTCGATGAGCAGGTCACGGATCATGCCGCCACCGAGGGCCGTGATGATCGCGAGGAAGACCACCCCGATGACGTCGAGATTGCGGGACCGGGCGATCATCGCGCCGATCATCCCGTAGAGGACAACCCCGATCAGGTCGAGTATGTCGTAGACCGCGCGGACTGAAGGATCGACGAAATCCACGGTGGGCCCCTATCCGTGCCTAACCCTGCTCAACCCTGCTCAACCGTGCTCAACCGTGACTCATCGCGTCCGGCCGGTCACCGCGAGACGCTCCGAGCGCAACTGCTTCACCTCGGCGTCGAGCTGTTCGGCGAACTGCCCCTGCATGTCGGGGAGCTGGTCGACGGTGGTGTCCATCGCCGCGGCCAGCAGGGTGTCCGCCAGCTGCGGGTTCCGCGCGAGCACCGGACCGTGCATGTAGGTCGCCACCAGCGAGCCCTGCACGGCACCCTCGAAGTAGACCTCCTTGGCTGCCCGGTCGTGGCCCAGACCGCCGGACAGTGCACCGTGGGCGTCGGTGTTGCCCACGCCTTCGGTCACGTAGCCCAGGGGGGCGGCGTCGGGGCCGAGCAGGGTCGCGCCCTGGTGGTTGGCGAAGCCGGTCAGCGGCTCGGTCAGCACACCGGCACCGGCCAGCGATCCGGGGGTCAGCCCGAAGCCCTTGAGGTTCGGGTCGGAGTGCAACTCACCGATGGTGCGCTCTTGCAGGGAGGACGTCGTGGCGTCCAACAGGCCCAGCCCGTCGACGGTGCGTCCGGCGGCGTTGAAGGAGTTACCGAATACCTGCAGGCCCGCACAGATGGCCAGGACGGGGTGTCCGGCGGTGACGGCGCGGGTCATCGCACCGTCGGCGATGAGGTGCTCGGCGGCGAGGGTCTGGGCGACGTCCTCGCCACCGCCGACGGTGTAGACGTCGAGGGTCTCGGGCACGCCGTCGTCGAGGGTGATGCGGTGGATCTCGGCGGTGATGCCGCGCATCCGGGCGCGCTGGCGCAGGACGAGGGCATTGCCGTCGTCACCATAGGTGCCCAGGACGTCCGGCAGGACGAGGCCGATGTTCAGGGTGGCGTCGTTCACTTGTCGTTCTCCTTCGGGGCGGCATTCGAGGAGGCCTTCTGCAGCTCCCGGGCCAGGTTCTTGCGCAGGTCGCGGAAGGCGGTGTAGTTCGCCAGCACCTCGACCCGCCCGGGTGGGCAGGCCCGCAGAGCGGCGATGGTGTCGGGCACGGTGTGGTGGTCCACGGCGGCGTAACCGAGTCGGACGGCCAGGTCGGCACTGCGCTCACCGGCGGCGACGACGGTGAGGTCGTCGAAGTCCTCGAAGGTGACGTCCCACAGCCAGGACAGGTCGGTGCCGTCGGCGACCTGGCCGTTGACGGCGATGACCAGGCCGTCGGCGGAGCGGTCGACCATCGACAGCGCCTCCTGCCAGCCGGCCGGGTTCTTGGCCAGCAACAGGTGGATCTCGCGTCCCTCGAAGGTGACGGTGGAGTAGCGTCCGGCGACGTCGTCGACCCGCTCGGCGGCGGCGAGCGCCTGGTTCTCGTCCACGCCGAGTGCCACGGCGGCGGCGATGGCCTGGGTGGCGTTGCCACGGTTGGCGTTGCCCGGTAGCTTCAGGGTCATGGGCAGCTGTTCGCCGTCAGGGGTGGTCAGGCCCTCGGCGTCAATGGTCCAGGTGGGGGTCGGGCGGCGGAACTCACGGCCGTCGGGCAGTTTCTTCACGGCGTACCAGTCGGGGGTGCCGTCGGCGTTCTCGGTGCGCACCACCGCGCCACCGGTGCGCGGGCAGGACGTCGAATCCCCGGTGAAGCCGACCCCGGCGGAGACCCACACGACGTTCGGGCAGTCCCAGGCCACGGAGGTGACCTGGACGTCGTCGCAGTTGGCGATGATGGTCATGTCGGGACGCTTGGCCACCGCGGCGCGCAGTACCTGCTCGATCTTGTTGATCTCGCCGACGCGGTCGAGTTGGTCGCGGGACAGGTTGAGCAGCACCAGGACGGAGGCGTCGAGCTTCTCGGCGATGGCCGGGACGTGCAGTTCGTCGACTTCGAGCACGATGCGGTCGGCGTGACGGCCGGCCAGCAGGGCGGAGATGACTCCGGCGTCCATGTTGTCGCCGCCCTCGTTGGTGGCGACAGTGCCCAGGGAGCGGGTCGCTTCGGCGAGCATCCGGGTGGTGGTGGATTTGCCGTTGGTCCCGGTGACGATGACACAGGGGCGGGATCCGCCGAGCTGTTCCATCAGTTTCGGGTCGAGGAAGTTGGCGACCATGCCGCCGATCATCCCGCCGGAGCCCCGGCCGGTCTTCCTGGAGACCCAGGTCGCCAGGTCGGCGGCGCGGATGGCCACTGTGGTCATCAGTCCCATGTGTGGATTACCCCTGATTCTGGTTGGTGTGGTGGTTCTTCCCGGAGCCGCGACGGCGACGGCGCCGGCTTGACGAGGACGGGTTGGACGTTGCGTTCTGGCCCTGGCCCGACTTCTGGCCCGACTTCTGGCCGGAACCCTGACCCTGCTGGCCCTGCTTCTGGCCTGACTTCTGGCCGGGCCCCTGACCCTGCTGGCCCTGCTGGCCCTGCTGGCCCTCCTTGGGACGGCCACCGCCGGAGCGCTGCCGGTTCCGGCCGCCGCCACCGCCGCCACCGCCGTTGCCACCGTTGCCGCCGCCGTTTCCGGAGCCATTCCCGCCGCGCTTGCGCTTGCGGTTCCGGTTGCCCTGCTGCGGCGGCGGAATCCGTGGTGTCGCCGGACGTGCCTCGGGCCCGCGGACCTCCGTGGAGCCGGGGGCCACATCGGCGAGGGCCTCGAGGAACTCCTCGTCGGTGTACAGCGGGATGTTCTTACGCTCGCCGTGCATCGCCTTGCCACGCAGCGGGTGGTTGGCATTGCAGACCACCAGCGACGAGGTGCGGTTGAGCTTCTCGCTATAGACCAGACCGGCGCGCATTGCCGCGCTGATCAGCACATCCGGGTCGGTGCCGACATCGGGGCTGACCACGACCTCCATCCCCTCGACGAACTTGCCGTCCTGCGGGGTGCCGGGGTTGCCGAAGGGACGCGGGGAGGACGTGGCGTCCACCCGGATGGTGCTGCGCTGCAGTCCGAACCGGTCGGCGGTGAGATCAGCGGGGTCGATGACCGACAGCCCACCCGGCTCATTGTCCGCGTGCCCCTCCGCGAGACCGCGCTGGGTGGTGTACAGCGGGAAGAGGAGCCGGTTGTCGGCGAGCAGGAGGTCGTCGGCGATGAGGTCGGCGCGCTCGTTGCTGGCCTGGGCGCCGACCTGCGGCAGGGCGTCCTGCGGAAGGCTGAGCCCGTGGTCGCGGACGTGCTCGGCGGCGATGCTGCGCAGCCGTGGATCCTCGCTGGTGGATGCCTGACGCCGGGCGGTGCCGAGGGTGTCGATGATCGAGGCAGGTACCGGCACGGCGATCTTCTTCGGCTTGCGCTGCCCACGCCGGCGTCCGCGAGAGTTGCCGCGCTGGGTGCCGCGGTTGGAGGCACGCTGGGCGCGCCGGTACTCGTACTGCAGGAACCCCCAGGTCAGTGCGGCGTTGTGGCAGATCAGCGTCCGGCCCTCGATGAGGTCGAACAGCAGCGGTGCGATGGTGGCGAAGCCGGGGGCCTGGCCCAGGTCCGCGTGGGAGTAGCCGTGAAGGTGCCAGGGGCCGGGGTCCTCGCCGGGGTTGACCTGCTGGACGATGCCGGTGACGGTGTTGGCTGCGGGATCCCCGCCGTGTGTCGAGCGGGGGTCGGCGGAGGCCGGACGGTTACCGTCGATGCTCACCCGCCCGCCGTCGGCGGTGTGCAGGGTGGCGGCGAAGGCCACCAGGCGGGAGGTCGAGGGGTGGATGCCGGACGTGGCGACGGTGATCTCCACGAACGGTGCGTCCTGCGCCGACGGCAGGGTGCCGTGGAAGGTCTTGGGCAGGGTACGGCCCCGGCCGTTGGACAGGCGACCGTTATCGCTGGTGCCGGGGACGTCAACGGTGTCGGTGGCGTCGGCGGCACTGTCTGCAGAGACGTCCGAGCCGGTGTCGTGATCCTGGTCAGCCTGGGTATCCGCCTGGCGGGACGCGGCCAGCGACTCGGCACGCTCGCGGGTCTGCTGGGACGGCGGTGCGGCCCGGCGGTGGACCTGGCGGCGCCGACGGCGCCGGGAGCTGGGAGAGGTTCCGGAATCCGGGTTTGCTGCTCCCTGTGCGTCGGACGGGGTGTCGCCCGAGGGGTCGGGAGAGCTGGAGCCGGAGGAAGTCATGGAGCCATCATACTTTCCGCGGCGCAACCCGCCTAAGCGACATGAGGGGACGGTCCCGACCCCGGATCAGAGGCGACCGGCGACGGTGTTCGCCACGTACTGTGAGCCTGCGTCCGAGGGGTGGAAGGCCATGTTGTAGTCCGGGGTGGTGGTGTCGATGATCCCTGCGACATACCGGGCCTGGTCGGGGGCACAGGTGTCATGTCCGCGGGCGCAGTCCATGATCTCCACGAAATCGGCGCCCATCTCCGCGGCAGCTGACCGTTGGTTGTCGCGGTTCCAGTTCTCGACATCACGCAGCACCGGTACCGGCGCGCCCAGGGGGAAGTCCGGAACGACGTTGAGTGCACAGAATGTGGTGTTCGCCCGGTCGACGGTGGGCAGGGAACCGGTCATCACGATGTGAGCGTCGGGGGCGTGCGAGCGGATCCGGTCGGCGACGGTGCGCATGTTCGCCGTGAAGTCCCGGGCGACGGCGGGCGGATCGAACAAGGCGAGATTCTGGTTGTCTACGGCACCGAAGCTGCCGAAGTCGTTGAGTCCGGTGGAGATGACCACGGTCGAGTCATTGTGGACCGCACCTGAGCGGATGGCATGGTTGACGCGTCCCACCAGAGAACCGGAGGTCTGCGCGGTGCAGGACCAGTCGTCGACGTGGCGTCCGGTGGCGTGGGCGAGCTTGCGTGGCCAGTTGTTGGGGGCCTGCAGGCAGCCGGCGGTGGCCGGGTAGTCCCGGGCCCACTCGCCGAGTTCGCCGCCGGCACCGCGGAACGTGTTCCTGACCTGGTCGGGGTTCGAGGTGAAAGAACCCCCGAAGGTCACGATGTTTCCGCTGGGGGCGGCGCTGGCTGTCGGTGTGTCTGCCATGGGGGACAGGGAGCCTCCGACGACGAGAGCGGCGGTGAGCAGTCCGGCGGACGTGAGGATACGGGGGATATCGGGCAGATAGCCCATGATCAGGTGCCTCGTCTTGGGGGTGAAACGTCTCTCAGCCCACCCTATGACCGCGGTCTGCCCTCGGTCCACACAGGCGCTCGACCAATCAGTGGCATGATGGTTCAGCTGTTATCTCAATCCAGGTAAAGGTGTGTTTTTGTCGGCCATCCCCGGTGCTCTCCTCTGGCATATCCGGGGGTGGTGAGGGGGAGGAATCCTGTTGTCTTTCCATGTGAGTTGCGGGCGTGTTCCTCCGGGTCCACTAATCCATGTTTCCGTGCCACGGATCGAGCAGAAAGTGGACTTGGAGGAACACCGCAGGGCCCGGGACGACAAGCGGCGACAGCAAGCGGACAGCAAAACAGGGAGGCACGGTGGTGCCTCCCTGTGACCGGTTCAGGACGCTGCGTCCTGAATGGTGCGTCCTACACGCCGCCGGCCAGGACGGAGGCCTCGTTGGTGTAGGCCCGGTTGACCGCGGAAGTCATCGCCTTCAGCGAGGCGTAGGTGATGGAGCTGGCGATGCCGACACCCCAGACCTTCTGGCCGTTGACCTCGGCCAGGGTGTAGGCGGCGGCCTCGGCGTCATCACCGGCGGTGCGGGCGTGCTGGGAGTACTCCTGCACCTCGAAGTCCACGCCGAGCGCCTCCAGCGCCTGGGCGTATGCGGCCAGCGGGCCATTGCCACGACCCTGGATGGTCTTGTGCTCGCCCTGCCACTCGATCTCCGCGGTGACCTTGGTCTCCGAGCCCTCGGTCTGCGGACCGTCGACGGTCACCGAGATCTGCTCCAGCGGGGTGGCGCGGTCCAGGTACTCGCCGGTGAAGATGTCCCACATGGCCTTGGAGTTGACCTCGCCGCCCTCGGAGTCGGTGACGGCCTGGACGACGGCGGAGAACTCGACCTGCATCGGACGCGGCATGTCCACACCGTGGTCGGTCTTCATGATGTAGGCCACGCCGCCCTTGCCGGACTGCGAGTTCACCCGGATCACGGCCTCGTAGCTACGACCGATGTCCTTCGGGTCGATGGGCAGGTAGGGGACCTCCCAGATGATCTTGGCGAACTCCTCGTCGCTGATCTCGTTGGCGTGCGCGCCCGGGTGCGCCTCATCGGCCATGTAGTCCATGCCCTTGTTGATGGCGTCCTGGTGGGAGCCGGAGAACGCGGTGAAGACCAGGTCGCCGCCATAGGGGGCGCGCTCGTGGACCTCCAGCTGGTTGCAGTACTCCACCGTGCGGCGGATCTCCTCGATGTCGGAGAAGTCGATCTGCGGGTCCACACCCTGGGTGAACATGTTCAGCCCCAGGGTGACCAGGTCGACGTTGCCGGTGCGCTCGCCGTTGCCGAACAGGCAGCCCTCGATGCGGTCCGCGCCGGCCATGTAGCCCAGCTCGGCGGTGGCCACGCCGGTGCCACGGTCGTTGTGCGGGTGCAGGGACAGCAGCACCGAGTCACGGCGGGAGATGTTGCGGTGCATCCACTCGATGGTGTCGGCGTAGACGTTCGGGGTGATCATCTCGACGGTGGACGGCAGGTTGATGATCATGGGGTTGTCCGGGTTCGGGTCCATGATCTCGATGACCTCGTCACAGACCTCCTTGGCGAACTCCACCTCGGTGCCGGTGTAGGACTCCGGGGAGTACTCCCAACGCCAGTTGGTGTCCGGGTAGTCGACGGCGATCTCCTTGATCAGGTGCGCGGCGTCGGTGGCCAGCTGCTTGATCGCCGGCTTGTCCTTCCGGAAGACCACCTTGCGCTGCAGGATCGAGGTGGAGTTGTAGAAGTGCACGATGACGTTCTTCGCGCCCTCGCAGGCTTCGAAGGTGCGGCGGATCAGGTGCTCGCGGGCCTGGACCAGGACCTGGATGGTGACGTCGTCGGGGATCATGTTCTTCTCGATGATCTCGCGGACGAAGTCGAAGTCGGTCTGGGAGGCAGAGGGGAAGCCGACCTCGATCTCCTTGTAGCCCATCTTGACCAGCAGCTCGAACATGCGCCGCTTGCGCTCCGGGCTCATCGGGTCGATCAGGGCCTGGTTGCCGTCACGCAGGTCGACGGCGCACCACTGGGGGGCCTTGTCGATGACCTTGTCGGGCCAGGTGCGGTCGGGCAGCTGGAAGCGCTCGACCTCGGTGAAGTGCGGCTGGTAGCGGTGTACCGGCATCTGGGTCGGACGCTGCTTGTTCCAGCCGGGCTGGCCTTCGGGGATCTCGCCGGCCGGGGTGTCGATCCGGGCGGGGGCGGAGATGAAGGAATCTGCGGGGGTCATGGTGTGCTCCTGTGCTGGTGTGACGCAGGGTATGCGTCTGGTGTGGACGATATTTTCGACACCGACCGGCACGACTCAACTCCGCGACGGGGAGCCGGTCGGCTTTTAGAACCTGACCCCGCCGCGGCAGAGAAGGAGAAGCTGCGCGCGCGAGTTATTCATGTCGACAAGACTAACACGGTGATTCGGGAATGCTGCAACCGGAACTGTGACCGGGGTTACTGGGCGTGGGGGTGCCGGGCGCGGATGTCGCGGGGAGTGGCCTGCCACCACCGGCGTGCATAACGGCTCAACGTGGCCTGGCTGGTGAGGCCGACGGCGTAGGCGATCTGCGTCATGGGGAGCTCGGTGGTCGTCAGCAGGGTGAGGACGCGGTCGCGTCGGACGGTGTCGAGGATGTCCCCGTAGCTCTGACCTGTCTCTGCCGCCAGATGCCGCTGCAGGGAACGCGGTGACATGCCGAGCATCCGCGCGGTGTCGCTGAGGGAGGTCGGGACGGTGCCCAGAGACTGCCGCAGGAAATTCCTGGTTTGGGAGGTCACCTGGGTTCCGGGTGCGTGCTGTTCCCGCAGGTGGGCGAGGGCCAGTGCGTGCGCCACCGGGTCGCGGGCGGCGATCGGCTGCGGGGGCAGGGAACACGGCAGGCGTAGGACGGCGTCCTGTCGTCCCGGGATGACGCGGGCGCCGAAGGCGTCCTCGTAGCGGGTCAACGGTGCCTGCGGTGAGTGGGGCAGGTCCACCCCGCGCAGCCCGTAGCTGGTGCCACCGGCGAGGTAGATGATCGCCCGGTGGAGGAACAGCAGTCCCATGTCCACGCTCTGGGGTGGGACGGTGATGCCGCGGGGGTAGCCGTAGCGGCAGCCGATGACGTCCGGGTCGTCGTAGGGGTCCGGGATCAGGGTGACGCTGAGTCCACGGGCGTGGACGAACATGTATCGTCCGGTGCAGTCCAGAGCCTCGGCGATCGAGGGGGAGTTGCGCAGCGCCAGGGCGACGGGGCCGAGCAGGGTGAGGTCCTGCTTCTCGGCGACGCGCAGACCGAAGTCGACGCAAGCGAGTCGTGTGGCGGCGAGTTCCAGCAGGGAGGCGATCGCCGAGTCACGGACCAGCATCTCGTCGCTGTCGAGGGCTCCGGCGGGCAGGGCGCAGTCGGATGCCAGGTCGTCGGCGTCGCCGCCGAGTTCACTGATTGTCTCCCGGACTCCCCGGAGCCCGGCGGACCGTACCCAAGCCATGGTGGCGACTGTGCCCCGGATGGCGGAAATTATCAAAAGAATGGCGTAATTCATCAAGTGGTATAGCTCACACTCGGTTAGTTTCGGGGCATGGACTTCTCCCCATCACCACGAGCCGCCGAACTCACTGAGGCGGTCACGACATTCATGGCCACCCACATCGACCCCGTCGAAGCCGACTACCACGCCGAGATCGCCGCGCGGCGGGACTCCGGCGACGCCGCGAAGGACCCCTGGCAACCGTTGCCGGTGATGACCGAGCTCCGCGTCAAGGCCAAGGAGGAGGGACTGTGGAACCTCTTCCTGCCGGAAGGACACGAGGGCCCCTACGCCGAACGCTACGGCACCCGTGGCGGCACCGGGTTGTCCAATGTGGACTATGCCCCGGTCGCCGAGGCGATGGGACGCTCCGCCCTGGCCCCCTACATCTTCAACTGTAATGCCCCTGACACCGGAAACGCCGAGGTGCTGTTGAAGTACGGCTCCGCACAGCAGCAGGAGCAATGGCTGGACCCGCTGCTCAGCGGTGAGATCCGCAGCGCCTTCTGCATGACCGAGCCGGGGGTCGCGTCATCCGACGCGACGAATATGGAGCTGACCGCCGTCCGTGACGGGGACGGCAGCGGGGACTACGTCCTCAACGGGCGTAAGTGGTGGTCCACCGGAATCGGACACCCCGACTGCAAGGTGTTGCTGGTCATGGCCCTGACCGACCCGGAGGCCGACCGGCACCGTCGCCACTCGATGATCCTGGTCCCCACCGACACCGAGGGCGTGAAGGTCGAGCGACTGCTCGACACCATGGGCTTCCGCGACGAGCCCTACGGTCACGGCGAAGTCAGCTTCACCGATGTGCGGGTTCCGGCCGAGAACGTCATCGCCGGGCCGGGCCGTGCCGCCGAGATCGCACAGGGGCGTCTCGGCCCGGGCCGGGTGCACCATTGCATGCGGCTGATCGGATTGGCGGAGAAGTCCCTGGAACTGGCCTGCCAGCGTGGTCTGCAGCGCCAGGCCTTCGGTAAGCCACTGGTCGCGCTGGGCGGCAACCGGGAGCGGATCGCCAAGGCACGTATACAGATCGATTCCGCCCGCCTGCTGGTGCTGAACACCGCATGGAAGCTGGATCAGGGCGGGCCGCGCAACGCCCTGTCCGAGGTCGCCCAGATCAAGGCTGCGGTGCCGATCATGGCGCAGGAGGTCATCGACCTCGCCATCCAGCTGCACGGCGGCGGTGGGCTCAGCAGCGACTTCCCGCTTGCCGGGGCGTGGACCTCGGCGCGGGCGCTGCGGCTGGCCGACGGGCCGGATGAGGTGCACCTGGGTACCGTCGCCCGCATCGAACTGGGTAAATACGTGTCGCGCAGTAGCACGAAGGGAGGCAAACGATGACCCGTCAAGGTTCGATCATCATCACCGGCGCCAGTTCCGGGCTCGGTGAGGAGATGGCGCGACAGTTCGCCGCCCTCGGCTACGACCTGGGCCTTGCGGCCCGACGCGTCGAGCGTCTGGAGGAACTGCGCGCCGAGATCACAGCGTCCCACCCCGGGGTCACCGTGGTGACCGCGGCGCTCGACGTCACTGACGGCGAGGCCGTCCACACCGTATTCGCCGAGCTCGACGCGGAACTCGGCGGTATCGACCGGATCATCGCCAACGCCGGTAGCGGCGAGGGTAAAGCGCTGGGCACCGGCGGGTGGACCCGCAACGAGATCACCGCACGCACCAACTTCCTCGGCGTACTCGCCCAGGCCGATGCCGCACTGGAGATCTTCCGCAGGCAGGGCTCCGGCCACCTGGTGGTGATGTCCTCCATGTCGGCACTGCGCGGCATGCGCCGGGCGATGACGACCTACGCCGCCAGCAAGGCGGGCGTGGCCGCCATCGTCGAGGGCGTGCGCGCCGAACAGATCAAGGGGGTGGACGTCTCGACGATCTACCCCGGCTACATCGCCTCGGAGATGAACGCGAACGTCCGCGACAAGACCCCGTACCTGGTCGACACAACAACCGGTGTCACCGCCATCGTGCAGGCCATCGAGAAGCGCCGCATCAAGGCTTACGTGCCAGCCTGGCCGTGGGCGCCACTCGGCGTGGCGATGCGCATCCTGCCGTTGTCCATCGTGAGGAGACTGACATGAGTGAGACATCCGACAGCACCACGACCCCGTCCAGGTCACAGGCCCGCGAGGTCCGTGAGGAGGACGCCTTCGACGTGGAGGCGCTGGCCGACTGGCTGCGCGACAACGCCTCACCGGAGTGGGCCGACTCCATCGACGGCACACCCGAGGTCCGCCAGTTCGCCGGCGGAGCGTCCAACCTCACCTACCTGCTGACCTATTCGCAGGGCACCGAACTGATCCTCCGGCGCCCACCCGGCGGTACGAAGTCGAAGGGCGCGCACAACATGGGGCGCGAGTACCGGATCCAGACCGCACTGCGTTCGCACTTCCCGCCGGTGCCCGCCACCGTCGCCCTGTGCGAGGACGAGAGCGTCATCGGCAGCAGCTTCTATGTCATGGAGCGGATCTCCGGGCCGATTCCGCGCCAGGAGCTTCCCCCGGAAGGCCCCCATTCGGCGGCGGACGTCACGACCCTGTGCGAGAACTTCGTGGATCTGCTGGTCGACCTGCACCGTGTGCCGGTCGACGAGACCGGCCTCGACGACCTCAACAAGGGCGAGGGCTACATCGACCGGCAGGTGGAGGGCTGGGCGAAACGATACACCGCCGCCCGGACACCCAACGTCGGCTCTTTCAGGAAGGTCATGGACTGGCTGCGGATCAATGAACCCGCCGATGTCGGGTCCGTGCTGATCCACAACGACTTCCGGCTGGACAACATCGTCCTGAACCCGGAGGACTCCACCGACCCCATCGCACTGCTGGACTGGGAACTGGCGACCATCGGGGATCCGTTGATGGATCTCGGTGGGGCGCTGGCCTACTGGATCCAGGCCGACGACGACTGGGTGATCCGGCAGTTCCGCCGCCAGCCCACCCATGTGCCCGGAATGTTCACCCGCCACGAGTTCGTCGCCCGCTACGCCTCGCAGACGGGTATCGGGATCACCGATGACCAGTGGGTGTTCTATGAGGTCTTCGGCCTGTTCCGGCTCGCCGCGATCTGCCAGCAGATCTACTACCGCTACTACCACCGCCAGACGACCAACAAGGCCTTCCGCACCTTCGGCATCGCCACGGTGGCGCTGGAGGTCCGGTGCCGTCGCATCATCCGGCGTACCGAACGCCGTCGCCGCAAGGGCGTGCCGCCGACCCCGCTGACTGAAAGGACGCGCTGATGAGCGGACGGTCACGCTAGCCATCCGGTCGGTCCCCGCCCTGCCCCGTCCTAGCCGAGCGTGCGCAGCGGGTGGGAACCGTCGTCCGCCGGCTCGTCCAGGTGCGCGAACTCATTGAGTGACCGCAGCGAGACCTGCGGCCCGTGATCGCTGTCCTTGACCCCCAGGACGGTGACCGAGGCATTGGCGATGGTGCGCAGCAACGTCATCCACGGGGTGCCCGGCAGGGTTTCGGTGGCGCACAGGGAGATGGGGCCACCGGAACTGACGACAACCACCGAGCCCTTCTCCATCGCAACCTGTGCCGCCCGGTCCAGACCGGCCCGCACCGTCTCGCGGAAGGCGGCGAACTCCTCCCCGTCGGACCATTGGGAGATCGCGGCGAGCAGCTGTCGGTTCACCAATGCGGTCTCTGCCGGGGCAAGCTGGCCCTTCCATGCCTGTGCCAACTGTCCCGCACGCTGCGGGTCATCGCGCAGCCAGGGGGCGAGCATGTCGCCGAAGCGGATCTCGCGCCAGGCGTGGTCGATCGTCGGGGGCTCAGACGACAGCTCGGCGGCGATGGCCGCGGCAGTGTCACGCTGCCGGTTGAGCGGACCGTGGATGACCGGGGTGCCGGTCTGCCCGCGCGTCACCAGTGAGCGTCCTGCCACCACCGCCTGGCGTCGACCCAGGTCGCTGAGGTTGTCGTAGTCGTTCTCGAAGTCGCCCTCGTGGGCGTTCGTGAGCGCGTTCTGCCCTGCCTGGCCGTGCCTGACCAGGTAGATCTCTGCCATGGTGTCCCTTTCGTTCCGGCCAGTTTATCTGCTGTGTCCGCTCGGTGGGCGGTAGTCTCGGGAATCGTGACCACAGTGAACACCGCGACTGCCGCCGACCGGTCCGCCGGTTCCCGCACCGGCGGGTCCGTGCTGTCGCGGGCGGTCGTCCCGATCGTCGCGGCGACGACGACGGTCCTGGTCGGAGTGGTGCAGTTGGCCGTGCTCATGGCCTGGGGGTCGCACCGGGACATGGCGATGCGGGACGTCCTGCTGCAGTGGGATTCGCTGTGGATGACGATGATCTCGGAACACGGCTACTCCGGCTTCGTGATGTCCGCCGCCCAGAGTGACCCGGTGCAGTGGGAGTCGGTGGCGTTCTTCCCCGGCTATCCCGTGCTCCTCCGGATCGTCGCCGCGCCCCTGGCAGTCCTGAACGTTCAGGACGCCACCTACCTCGCCGCAGTCATGCTCTCCGGATTATGCGCGGTATTGATGACCTGGGGCGTTGCGCGCCTGGCACTGGGCATGTGGTCACAGAAGTCGTCCCGCCCTGTGTCGGACATCTTCGCCGCCAGCCTCACCGCAGCGGTAGGAGTGCTCGTTGCGGGCGCGCCGATGGGGATCGTCTACTGGATGCCCTACTCCGAGAGCCTGTTCGGGGCGTTGACGGTGTGGGCCCTGGTTTTCCTGCTGCGACAGCGTTATCTGTTGGCCGGCCTTCTCGTCCTGGGCGCTGGCCTGACCCGGCTGACCGCGGTGACCTTGGTGGTGGTGCTGTGCGCGGTGGCGGTGTGCCAGGTCTGGCGGTACTGGCGGTCGCGGCGTTCTGAGGGAGCTGAGGGTGCTGAGGGCCCTGGGCAGGACGCCCCGGCCCCGCGCGTGGTGCTCGCCGCGGTGGCGTCCCCGGTGATCGGCTCGCTCGGTATCGCCGCTTACCTGGGGTGGGCGAACAATGCCGTGTCGGAGATCGGCGGCTACTTCGCCGCCCAGGAACGAGGCTGGGACTCCGGTTTCGACGCCGGGGCGGCAACCCTGCGGTGGGTGGGGGAGCACCTGTTCGGCCCTGTGTCTTCTGGGGCGGCAGGGGAGGAGGCCACCGGTTACGCCATCGCCGGTTGGTCGATGGTCCTGGTCGCGCTGCTGTGCGTGGCCTCGGTGTGGGCACTGGTGGCCCGCTGGATTCCCTGGCCGGTGTGGCTGGTGGCGGTGCTGATCGCCGGGATGGTCCTGGCGTCCGACGGGATCATGCATTCGCGCCCCCGGTTGCTGCTGTTGCCGGTGGTCCTGCTGGCGCTACCGTTCCTGGTGCGCATCGTCGAGGCTGTCCGGGGCCACCTCGTTGCCCCGGAGGGTGGGCCCGGTGCGTCCCGGGTCGTTGGCATCGTCGGCATCGCGGCACTGGTCGTGACCGGTGTGGCGTGGTGCGCCCTGGGCATCTGGGTGTCGGGGGAGATGCTCATCGACTTCCGCTACGCGATCTGACGTCTGCGCCGGGTCAGACCACTGTCAGACCACTGTCAGTCGACACCTTTACGCGACAGCACGACGGTGGAGACCAGCATGACCACCACCACGGCACCCATGATGAGCCACTGGGGCCCCTCGACCTGGAAGCGTTCGCCGAGGATGGCGTAGCCCAGGACGAACGCGACAATCGGCTCCACGACAGTCATCGCCGGCAAGGAGTTCTCCAGTGCCCCGGCGTTGAAGCTCGCCTGCTGCACCAGGGTTCCGAGGATCGCCGCGATAATGAGCCCGTAGATCTCCCAGTGGGAGAACAACCCACCGAGCCCCTCGCGGGTGAACT